>DASSSG010000365.1:0-2095 GCA_035708545.1 Bryobacteraceae bacterium
GGCGGCAAGTTTGCGTTTGCGCTCCGAAGTCGGCTTTTCGTAGAACTCCCGGGCGCGAAGCTCGGTCAGAAGACCGGTTTTCTCTACGGTGCGCTTGAAGCGGCGGAGCGCCACTTCGAACGGTTCGTTTTCCTTGACGCGTACTGTCGGCATGAGCCCCCTTGGATTTAGAACAGCTGCAGAAAAAGGCGGATATTATACGGGCGAGGGCACCTCGCCCGCTACCCCCTCGGCGCTGAAAAAACACCCTCTGATGGTCGTTCTTGGCATTGAAACTTCGTGCGATGAGACCGGCGTCGCACTTTACGACAGCCGCCGCGGTCTCCTCGCCCACACCCTGCACTCGCAGGTGGCGATGCACGCCGAGTACGGCGGCGTCGTGCCCGAGCTCGCTTCCCGTGACCATATCCGCCGGCTCCTCCCGCTCACGCGGGACATTCTGCGGCAGTCCGGCCTCACCCTCGCGGAAATCGATGGCGTTGCCTACACGCAGGGGCCCGGCCTGGCGGGCGCACTGCTCGTGGGGGTCAGCGCAGCGCATGGGCTCGCGTACGCACTCGACGTGCCAACGATCGGCCTGCACCACCTGGAAGGGCACCTCCTCTCTCCGCTGCTGGCCGATCCCGCACCCGAATTCCCGTTCGTCGCTTTGCTCGTCTCCGGCGGGCATACCCAGCTCATGCGGGTCGACGGCGTCGGCCAGTACACGCTGCTCGGGGAAACCGTCGACGATGCTGCCGGCGAAGCGTTCGACAAGACGGCCAAGCTGCTCGGGCTCGGATACCCCGGCGGGCCAGCGATCGCAGCCCTGGCGGAGCAAGGCCGTCCCGGTCGTTACAAGCTGCCGCGCCCGATGCTCGGAAGCGGCGATCTCGACTTCAGCTTCAGCGGGCTCAAAACCGCCGTTCTGACCGCGGCCCGTGCACGGCCGCTCGACCAGCCGTCGCGCGCCGACCTGGCGGCGGAGACGCAGCAGGCGATCGTCGAAGTGCTGGTCGCAAAGTCGCTTGCAGCGCTCGAGGAGACGGGACTTACGAAGCTCGTCGTAGCGGGCGGCGTCGGCGCGAACCGGCTGCTCCGGCGTGAGCTCACCGAACGGGCCCGGCGTCAGGGCTATGTGGTGTATTACCCTGACCTCGAATTCTGCACGGATAACGGCGCGATGATTGCGTTCGCCGGGGCGAAACGCCTCGAACACGGAGAACGTAGTGACGTGCTCAAGTTTTCGGTAAAGCCCCGCTGGGATCTGGACGAGCTCACCCCGCCGGCGACGCAGCCGAACACGAGCGCCTGAATACTTGTGGCCGCGGCTGACGAGGTCGGCGGCCGCTAACGCTCCGCGCTTTTTCCTTGCCCCAACCGTCCCTCGGTACCCGAAAGCAAGTTGCGGATGTTCGAGCGATGGCGCCAGATGAGCAGTGCCGAGAGGACCAGAACCGCAACGAAGTACGGATGCGTCGGGTGGTAGAGAATCATCGTGAAGAACGGCGCGAAGAGTGCCGCCACGAGTGCGGAGAGCGACGATATGCGGAAGAACACCGCCATGATGAGCCACGTCGCAGCCGCGCCCAGCGCAACGTAGACGTTCAATCCGAAAAGCGCGCCCAAGGCTGTGGCAACGCCTTTCCCGCCCTGGAACCGGAAGAACAGCGGATACATGTGCCCCACGACGACCGCGACGGCGGCGGCTGCCATCGTGATTTCCATGTAATCGGCATCGGCAAAGTGCGAAGCGATCGCGACGGCGAGCCACCCCTTCATCGCATCGCCGAGGAAAGTGAGCAGAGCCGCCACTTTCTTTCCCGTGCGCAATACGTTGGTTGCCCCCGGGTTGTGGGAGCCATAACTGCGCGGGTCCGGAAGTCCGAACGCGCGGCTTACGATCACCGCGAAAGCGATCGATCCGACAAGATACGCGAGGAGTGCGAGAACGACTGCCGTGGTCATACGATTTCAACTAGAATCGACGCGCGATCAGGACGGCCGATTTTAGCCGAAAGGCAATGCGTGCATCGGCGGTGCTCCTCTTCCCGCGGCCGCGATGGACATCATTTTCATACACGATTTCCGGCTGGAGATCCTCATCGGCGTGTAC
>DASSSG010000366.1:0-5056 GCA_035708545.1 Bryobacteraceae bacterium
TATCCGCTCGTCCGGATGGACCGCATTTCAATACCTCGATTACGCGGCCAAACTGGGTGCGCGCGTAGTCCACTTTTCGGAGATTCGCTTTATCGGCAGTCTCGATGACGAGCACCTGCGCAGGGTGCGGGAACACGCGGAACGGCTGGGGATCGAACTCGAGCTCGGGATGCGCTCGATCTGCCCGAGCTCGAAGAGCTTCGACGCGACTCACGGCACAGCCGAGCAGCAGATCGAGCGTATGCTCCGGGCCGCAAAGATGGCAGGCTCTCCCATCGTGCGCTGTTTTCTCGGCAGCGCGCAGGACCGTACCGGCGGTATACCGATCGAGGGCCACATTGAGAATACCGTTCGTGTGCTCAGGAATGTGCGTGCGAAGGTAATTGACAGCGGATTGAAGATTGCGGTTGAGAATCACGCCGGCGACATGCAGGGTCGTGAGCTGAAGACCCTCGTTGAGGGCGCTGGAAAAGATTTCGTCGGCGTGTGCCTCGATTCGGGGAATCCGCTCTGGGCGATCGAAGATCCGCACGTGACGCTGGATACGCTCGCGCCTTACGTATTGACGAGCCATGTCCGCGACACGGTGGTATGGCGGATTCCCGAAGGGGCAGCCGTGCAGTGGTGCCGAATGGGCGAGGGCAACGTCAGCATCGATGAGTGGGTACGCAAATACGCGCGCCTCTGTCCCGGCCGGGCGCTGTCGATGGAGATCATCGTCACCGGCCCGCGCAGGTATCCGTACCTCGATCCGAAGTTCTGGGACGGCTACCGTAACACGCCCGCTCATGAATTCAGCCGTTTCCTCGCGCTGGTTGAGAAAGGTACTGCGAAACCCGCCAGCCCGCCCGTGCCGAAAGAGCAACAGCCGGACCGGGAACGCGAAGACCTCGAGGCGAGCATCGCCTGGACGAAGAAACTGCTGGACACGATATGAGTGTTCTGATCCTCATCGCGCTTTCGATCGTGGCGGACGTGCGCCAGGCGGACTTGCCGGCGGCCGAGAAACTGGTCGCGGAATATCGGGCGAAGCACGGCGTCACGACAGAGTATCTGGCGGCGTATTCCTGGCTTGGCCGAAAGGCGCTGGCTGCGAAGCAGTATGCGGCAGCCGACAAGTACGCCGCCGAAACGCATAAGCTCGCGCTCGCGCAGCTGAAACACCGGGCGCTGGATGCCGACGCGCATCTGCCCATCGCATTAGGCGCCGCTATCGAGGTACAGGCGCAGGCGGCGGCGGCGCGCGGCGAGCGGGACCAGGCGGTCACCTTTCTGCGTGAAGAGCTGAAGCGCTACCGGAACACGTCGATAGGCATGCGCCTCGAGAAGAACATTCATCTGCTGAGCCTTGAAGGCAAGCCTGCGCTGCCTTTGCAGGGAGTTACTGCGCGCGAGCTGCAGGATCGGCCGACAGTGCTCTTCCTGTGGGCACACTGGTGTGGCGACTGCAAAAGCATGGCTCCGGCCATCGCACGCCTGCGCCGAGAGTTCCCGGACATGCAGGTGATCGCTCCCACACAGCGGTTCGGCTACGTGGAAGGTGGACGCGACGCCGGAGTGGAAGAGGAGAGTAAATACATCCTGAAGGTCTGGCGCGAGGTGTACGGCGATCCCAACGGCGTTCGTGTCGTGATCGACGAGGAGACGTTTCGCAGTTATGGCGTCAGCACTACTCCGACGCTCGTGCTGATTGACACGGCAGGCATTGTTCGCATGTATCACCCCGGCAGGATGAGCTGGGAGGAACTGTCGGAGGCTGTCCGGAGGCTCAGGTCCCGCGGAGCGCGTGCGGCTTGATTCCGGACGCCGCGGATCGTTGGCCAACGCGATGCTCGATCGACGGAAATTTCTGAATCTTCTGGCGGGCTCGGCCGCGGCTCCGCTGGCTGCTCAGCGGCGGGGGCGAAAGCCGAACTTTGTCGTCGTGCTCGCGGACGACCTGGGCTATTCCGACGCGGGCTGCTACGGCGGTGACATCGACACACCGCATCTCGACCGGCTTGCGTCCCGCGGTATTCGTTTCACTCAGGGCTATTCCACTGCGCGCTGTGGTCCCTCGCGCAGTTGCCTGCTCGCGGGATATTACGCCCAGCAGACCGCGTGTGACGTCATGACACCCGGCAGAACGCCCGTATGGACGCAGTTTCTGACCGAGTATCTGAAGCCGCTTGGCTATCGGTCATATCACTCGGGGAAATGGCACATCAAATTCCGACCTCTGACCGGTGCCGGATTTGACCATTCCTACACGCTGCTCGATGAGAACCGCTACTTCACGCCGAGGCAGCACGCGATGGATGAGGAAGCACTTCCGGGCATCACGCCGGCAGATGGCTTCTACGTGACCACCAGCATCGCCGAGCATGCGATCCGCTTCCTGAAACGTCATGCGGCGGACCACGCGAGCGATCCGTTCTTTCTGTATCTCGCGTTCACTTCCCCGCATTTCCCGCTGCACGCGCTGCGGGAAGACATAGAGCGTTACAAAGATCGGTTCGCGGACGGCTGGGACGGCGCGCGCGAGCTGCGTCTGCAGCGCATGCGCCGAATGGGTATCGTGAACTGCGGTCTCGCTCCTCTTGAACCCGAGATTCGTCCCCCCTGGAACACTCCGGAGAAGGAACTGATCGAAAAGATCGGACCCGGTGAGGTGGTGCGAGCCGTGCCCTGGTCCACGCTCACTCCGGAACAGAAGAAGCTGCAGCGGACGAAGATGGCGATTCACGCGGCGATGATCACCCGCATGGACCACGAGATCGGCCGTGTAATAGACCAGCTGAGGGTGATGGAAGCGCTGCGGGAGACGGTCATTCTGTTCCTGTCCGACAACGGCGCCAGCGCGGAACAGATCATCCGCGGCGATGGGCACGATCCGGCCGCTCCGGCCGGGTCGGCGTCGTCGTACCTTTGTCTCGGGCCGGGCTGGGCCAGCGCGGCGAACACGCCATTCCGGCTGCACAAGTCCTGGGTTCACGAAGGCGGCATCGCATCGCCGTTCATCGTGCACTGGCCGGCGGGCATTGCCGATCCTGGTAAACTTCGGCACGATCCCTGTCACTTCATCGACGTGCTTCCGACGATTATCGATCTTGCGGGCGGGAGTATCGACCGGCTCAAACCTGCGGGCGGACCGCCGCTGCCCGGCAGGAGCATCGCTCCCGCATTAACAGGGCACAAAGCGCTGCAGCGCGATTATCTTTACTTCAGCCACTCGAACAACCGCGCCATTCGCGCGGGTGACTGGAAGCTCGTCGCTACCGGCCAGTCGGGTCCGTGGGAACTGTATAACCTCGCCCCCGATCGCTGTGAGCAGAACAATCTCGCGTCGCACGAGCCCGATCGCGTCCGCCGGATGGCTGCGCTGTGGAAGGAAAGGGATGACGAGCACGTCAGAGTCAGGGAGGCGTCGGCGCCGACGGACCGGCCGTTGCAGTATCGAAGCCGGTAGCTGACGGAGCGGCGTTTACATTTACAGCACGCCACTCCATTTGTGGCCGCGCGTCAGCGATGCGAGTGCGCGGCCAGCCCGCGTGACCACTCGTCAACTTCACGCTCGGCCTGTTCTTTGTTGTAACCGTAACGTTCCTGGATTCGGCCCACGAGCTTGTCCTTCTTACCCGCCAGGCTCTCCCAGTCACTGTCGGTCAGCTTCGCCCACTTCTCTCGCGCGTGACCTTTGAACTGCTTCCAGTTGCCTTCGATTTCGTCCCAGTTCATGGATGTTGACCTCTCGGACAAAATGTGCAATCGGCTCGCCAGACACGAGCGTCCGGCGGGAGGTCACCGTTAGTACAGAATTGTGAACCGGCCGTCCGGCAGCGCTGCGGCTGCGCCGAAACTCCAGACGGGCACGCCCGCGGTCTGGCCCTGCACCGAAGTCGCACGCCCGTCAAGTGCGTATACCTGCCAGGCGAGGGAACCACCTCGCTGCCACCCGGTGCCTTCCGTCCAAACCAGAAGCACGTCGCCGAGATGATTCACGGCTACGCGGGGGTGCTTCCGGCCCTTCCCCTCGCCTGGAGCAGTGATCGGCTGCACACTCTGCTGGTGTCCGCCATCGATGCGCGCCCAGTAGACCTGCCCGCCCGTCTCCCATGCGCCGATCACAGCTTTCCCATTCGCCGCGAAATCCATGCTGCTCATCGGACACGCGTTCACATCCCATTTGTGCAGCAGTCTGCCGTCGAAGCTCTTGCCCTTGTCGCCGGACGAGAGCAACCACGTGTCCCGATGCACCGACTCTGTCGCGGAACGGTAGAGCGCATGCACGCCGCCCTGCGGGTCGGCAAAGATCTTCATCCCGCAGCAGCCGCACGCCCCCGTCGGTTTCTGCCAGGCCTTTTCGTCTTCGGTCCACGTCTTTCCTTCGTCGCGCGACCGCGCGATCCACACCTGTCGTCCGCCTTCACCCTTGCCGGCATCGGCCTTTCCGAGTCCGTGCCAGGCAACATAGACATTGCCTGCGGTATCGGCGGCGATCGAACCTCCGCCGTCGAGCCCATACGAATTCCGCATCAGATTTCGCTGCGGCTCGAATGCAGCTCCGCCGTCGTCGAGGCGTGCGTACAGCATAGGCATGCCGTTCCTGCCGGAGTCGGGATTCAGCGGCCCTTTCGGCTCCGCCTGCATCGAACCATTCCAGGCAACGTGGATACGGCCGTTCTTTCCGAATGCGATCTGCGCGCCGCGGATCGTCCCGGCCGCCACTGCGCTGCCTTCCTGGCTATTCACCCGGAGTGCTATCGAGAACGTCGCTCCACCATCCGCCGAGCGAACGTAATAAACGTTCCCGCTTCGCGCATCGCCCGAATAGAAAGCAAGGTGCAGGTTCCCCGATCTGTCGATCGCGACCTGAGGTTGAATGCCCTGCTCGGGCACGCGGTACAGCTGAACGCGCCTGCTTTCGATCGGCTTGTCCGCCGCACCAAAACTCAGGAGTGTGGCCGCGCAGGCCGCTGACACAATGATTCCGTGATGTAACTGCATGTATCTCTATCGTACCGGGGCACGAAGCCAGTCCACCTGCGATGATGAGTAGCGTGGTTGCTGTCTCTGT
>DASSSG010000367.1:0-2449 GCA_035708545.1 Bryobacteraceae bacterium
CACTCGCCGTCGAGACCCGCTCCGGATTCGTCGGTGGTGATGATGTACTCCTTGCCGTTCTCATGAATGACGTATTCGGTCGCGTGCGAGGCCGCTGTCGAGCCGTCGTCGAAGTCCGGATCGAAAAAATGATAGGCGGGATCGTTCTTCGGATCGCACCAGGAGAGAAAGCTGATATAGCGGAGTTGAGGATTCGGGCGTCGGAAGGCGACGTCTGAGGAGTCGAGAATCAGAAGGCCGTTCGCGCACCGTCCCGAGCCGTCCGCAGGAAAACCGCCGAGAGCGTTGTTGCCGCCATAGAGCGCGAGGTAAAGCCGCGTGCCCGCCTGATTTGTGCTGACGTCGTGGAAATTGCGTGTAGGAACCAGGCGATCCCGGATCTCCGGCGGGAGTTGATTTCGGTTCCAGTTCATCAACTGCTTGGGATTTTGCTTGTCCGTGAGGTCCATCACGTGCAGATCGATGCGATTCGGATTCTGCTGAATCGTCTGACCGCCAAACGGAACGCCGTAATACGTGTTGGTGTCGGGCGTCAGCCATCCATCGTGATTACCGGATGCCGTATTGGTCGTCGCGAGGAGCCGAGGCTGCAGGCAATCTCCCGAGATATCGTAGATATCGAACGGGTTCGTGCCGTTCGGACCAAAATCCTTGAAGGCGCCGACGAGGATGTTCTGCTGGATTTCGAGCGCCGAATACGCGCGCACCATCGCCGGCGTTCTCAGCGTTTGCCCCCACACAGGCTTTGAAGGCACCCGCATATCGATGACGGACGTGCCCGTGGTAGGAAGGGACAGGTTCGATGGGTCGCGCATGCTGGCGTATGCGCACAAACCGATCAGCTGAACATCGCCGAAGCTCCCGCGTAAGCCAAGCGGCTCGTGGCCGACCTGTCGCATGCCACACGATTGTCCTTGAAAGCCCCCGGGGACATCTCGCTCGGCGACAGTGAGCCCACCCTGAAGACTGGTCTCGGGCCGATCGCCAGGCTCGGGCACGCAGAAGCTCTCGGCGCGCGCTGTATGTGCAACAAGCGAAGACAGTAAAACGGTCGCGAATGCCAACGACAACAGCTTGGTGCGACGACAAAACCTGCTCCTGGATCGAATCATGGTGGAATCCCTGGTCATTGGGTTTCTCTGGGGTGTGTCTTATCTGTCATGACTCACGAAAGTGAGACCGGCGTGTTGTTGATAACGCGCACTGCGCCGCCCCCATGCGGCCCGAATACTATATAGGCGTTCGTTATCGGCCACAATGAGGCCCGAGAGAACCTCGGAGATGGGCCGTATTAGAATCAACGCGTGAAGCGCGTCGAGAAAACAGTCTTCATCAGCTACCGGCACACGAACGAGCCGTGGGCGCTCGCGATCTATCAGAATCTGACGAGCCATGGTTACGATGTGTTCATGGACTTCATGCGGCTTGCAAGTGGCGACTTCGAGGCGGTGATCCTCGGTAACCTCCGCGCGCGCGCGCATTTCGTCGTGCTGCTTACGCCTTCGGCGCTGGAGCGCTGTGACAACCCGGGCGATTTCCTGCGACTGGAGATCGAAACCGCGCTGGACTCGCGGCGTAACATCGTGCCGCTCATGCTCGAGGGCTTCAACTTCGGAACCCCGAGCATCGCGGGCAAACTCACGGGAAAGCTGGCCGTGCTCAAGCAATACAACGGCCTCGACGTTCCGGTGGGATATTTCCCGGAAGCAATGTCGCGCCTGCGCGATCGATACCTGAACGTCGCACTGGAGGCTGTGCTGCATCCGCCGTCCGTCGTCGCCGAGCAGGCAGCCAGGCAGGATCAGCGCGCTGCGAGCAGCGCCCCTCCTGTATCGGAGCAAGAGCTTGCTGCGCAGCAGTGGTTCGAGCGTGGATTCGACGCGGCCGATACCGGCGAGCAGTTGCGCTGCTATACCGAGGCAATCCGTCTGAAGCCGGATTTCGCGGACGCGTACAACAATCGCGGCGTAACGCGTAAAGCTCTGGGCGATATGGCAGGCGCGATTCAGGACTACATGGAAGCCCTTCGTCTCGACCCGCAAATGGACGAAGCGTACAACAACCGCGCCACTGCGCGCTCGCTGACTGGTGATCTCGACGGCGCGTTGCAGGACTACACCGAAGCCATTCGTCTGAAACCGCAGAACGCGCTCGCTTACTACAATCGCGGCAACGCTTACCTGGCGAGAGGCGAGCTGCCTGCCGCAATAGAAGACTTTACGGAAGGGATCCGCCTGAAGCCGGACGATGCGGACAGCTATCACAACCGCGCCATCGCGCGGAGTAGCGGCGGAGATCTCGAGGGAGCGCTGGCGGATTATTCTGAAGCGATCCGTTTGAAGCCGGGCAGCGCCGAGACTTACTACGGTCGGGGCAAAGTGCGCAAAGCCGCAGGTGATGTAGACGGGGCGATAAACGATTACGGAGAAGCTATCGGCCTGAAGCCGGA
>DASSSG010000368.1:0-9254 GCA_035708545.1 Bryobacteraceae bacterium
GCGAACGCCGCGCCCCGATGCGCGCGCGGCGGTTCGCGGTCCAGACCGGACCCCGCGGTGGCATCGTGAAACTTACCGCCGATATTCGAGAACACGCTGTTGGTCAGCTTGTACTGTGCCGCTTCGAACGAAGCCACGGTGTCATTTACGTGCGAGTTTGCGGTGAACGCGTCCTTCCAGCCATTGTTGTCGAAATCGAACAGCCCGATGGCCCATCCGCTGCGCGTTTGACTGAGCTTTGCCATCCCGCTCAGATGCCCGGCGTCGCGAAACTCCGCTTTCGCGGTGTTGACGAACAGCGGGAACGTCTCACCAGCCAGCGCCGTGAAAGCGATATCGGGCAGCCCGTCGTTGTTGTAATCGCGGAAATCGACGCCCATCGCGGAAGCCGCCATGCCGCTGTCCTGGAGCGCGCCGCCTGCGACCAGCGCCGCCTCTTCGAAGGTCCCGTTGCCCTTGTTGTGAAACAGGAAGTTCGGCGTTTTGTCGTTGGTAACGTAAACGTCGAGGAAGCCGTCGTTGTCGTAGTCGGCGGCGGCGGCGCTCATGCCTTTTCCGATGTGCGCGGCAATTCCGGATTTCCTGGACACATCTTCGAACGTCCCGTCGCCGCGATTGCGATACAGCGTGTTCGGCAGTCCCTCGAACAGCCGTGGATGGCAGTACGCCCGTATTTTGCGCTCGGCATCGCCGCAGTACGTGTCGAATTCCGGCGTCCACTGCAGATAATTCACGACGAAGAGATCGAGCCGGCCGTCGTTGTCGTAGTCGAACCAGATCGCGCCTTCGCACCACAGACCGCTCGCGATTCCCGCGGCCGCGGTCACATCGCGAAACCGGCCGCCGCCGAGGTTGCGGTACAGCCGGTTGTGACGCACGCCCCCGACAAACAGATCGATCCGGCCATCGTTGTCGAAATCCCCGGCGGCCGCGGCAATGGAGTAGCCTTCGCCGGCGAGGCCCGCTTCGGCGGTGACGTCCCGAAATTTCCAGTTGCCCGCGTTACGGTAGAGCCGGTTGTAGTGCCTGGGGCTTTCTTTCTTCAGCGACGGCATCGCCGCTCCGTTTGCGAAGAAGATGTCCGGCCAGCCGTCGCCGTCATAGTCGAATACGGCGATGCCGCCGGCCATGGTCTCGGGCAGGTGCTTGCGCTCTGTGGGACTGTTCTCCAGGACGAAATCGATGCCGGATTGTGCCGCGAGGTTGCGAAACTGCGGGCCGCTGGCGGCCTTGTCGCTGAGAGAGTTCACGGCGAGCACGAGACTCGCCCCCGCCGCGATAAACGCCTTCATCGGCGCTTCTTCGGAGCCCGTTCTTTCACCTCACGGAACCTCTGAAGCGTAGTCGTTGCCTTCTCTTTATCTCCGAGCCGCAGATACAACTGGCCAAGCGTGTACAGCGGTTCCGGATAGGCCGCATCGAGAGTCACCGCGCGCTCCAGCAGGGGCAGCGCTTCCCGCTGCCTGTCGAGCTTGATCAGCGCCTGCCCGCCGAGATAAAAATTGCGCGCTGAACGCGGGTTCCGCTCGGCCGCCTTCAGAGCGGCCTGGTGCGCCTCTGCCGGCCGGTTCTGGCGCAACAACAGCTCGGCGAGATTCGCGTAAGGCCAGTCGTAGTCGGGATGCTCGGTCTCGACCAGCCTGATGGCCGTCAGAAAGTGCCGGATCGCCATCTCCGAATTGCCTGTGGCGTCGTAACAAAGCCCCAGGTTGTCCCACGCCTTGTAGTGCTTCGGATCGAGCTTCACCACGCGCTGGAATTGTCCCAACGCGAAATCCGGGCGATTGTCCATGTAGTAGATGCGGCCGAGCGTATAAGCGGCTTCGATGTCGGCAGGATTGCGGTCGAGCAGCCGCAGGAGAATCTGCTCCGATTTTGCCGTGTCGCCCAGCAGATAGTCGTTGTTCGCCCGGAGCAGCAGCGCGGCCGCATTTTCCGGCTCGAGCTTTAAGGCCCGCTCGAGCACCGGCGAGCACTCCTCCCACCGCTGCGCCATGAACAGCGCGTTGGCGAGGATAAGCAGCCCCGGTACCGCATCGGGATGCCGCCGCACGTACTCCTGTGCAGTGGCTATGGCCTCGTCAAACCGGCGCTGCGCCGCCAACGCCCGCGAGATCTCGAGTCCGAGCGAGTCGTTCTGCGGGCAGGCCTCGAGCGCCTGTCTGAACAATGTGACCGCCGCGTCGTGCTTTGTGACGCCCGCTCGCGCCCGTGCAGCGAGCGCGGCGCTGAGGTCCGCGTCGCAGTGCTTCTCAGCCAACGCCGCGGAGTCGCCGGCGAGGCACAAGGCAAAAAAGACCCCGGCCACTCGGCCGGGGTCACGACCAAAACCGTGCTGGCTGCGCCTTACCAGGAGATGCGGCCCTCCAGCTGAATGTTCCGAGCACAGCAGCCGGATATCCGCATCTTTCCGAAATCCGCGTCCGTAATATCCGTGCTGATGACCTCGCGTCCGTGCCGGTTCAGCGGATTGGTGGCCGCGAAGCCCAGCTCAAAGCGGATGCTTTCCCAGATCGGGAATCCCTTCACCATCCGGAAGCTCTCACCGCTCGCGTGCGGACCGCGCAGATCATTCTCGTACCGCGAAGCGGTTCCAACCCGCAGCGGGACTCCGTCGGAAGTCCGCGGCGAAGGCGCCCAGCCGGCCTTGTTCAGATACGGTGTGCCGTTGAAGTAATCGAGCTTCGTCGGCGCTCCGCCGAGTGTCTTGGCGGCGCTGAGGCGGTCCGGGCGGATGTCTCCGAATCCGGCCGGCGTATTCAGACCGCTTTGCGAGATCGCGATCGGGTACCCCGAGCGGTATTCGTGCACCGCGCTGAACTTCCAGCCGCCAACCACGAGATTCGCGACCTGGCCGAGGTCCACGGCCTTGCCCCGCCCGATCGGCGGCTCGTACAGCCACGTCAGCCGGAACACGTGTGGAATCGAATACGATGCAACCGACCGTTCCAACCCGCGGTTGAAGTAATCCTGCGTGCCTCGCGTCCAGTCGTAGTTGATCGCGTTGTCATCATAGGTGAGCGCCTTTGACCATGTATACGCTCCGAGCACACCGAACGAGCTGCCGAAGTGCCGCGTCAGCGTCACCTGCAGCGAGTTGTACAGCGACGTTCCGTAATAAGGGTAGGCTTCGGTCACGCTGCCGTACTGCGGATAGGGCCGCAGCGCCTGCGCGACCGATTGCGACGTGTCGAAACCCGGATATGGAGTGAACTGCGGATTCTTGCTCACCTGTTCATTCAGCACGTCGCCCATGCGCAGCATACTCGCAGGCAGCACGTTGAGCTGCTTCCAGTAACTGTTCCACAGGCGAGTGCCTTTGTTGCCGATATAAGCGGTTTCCAGCACCAGTTCCCTCGGAAGCTGGTACTGGATCGTGAAATTCCAGTTCTGCACGTACGGCAGCCGCGTCGAGTCGGGCGCCGTCGTTTGCACGTCCGAGAACAGCGCCTGCCCTGGGTCGGTGTTCGGCAGAGTCCCCCTGAGATTCGGATACGGATTGTCAAGCCAGAATGCGGGATCGTCCTTGAAGCCTGTCGGGCTGGTTCCGGCAACGATCGGGATATCGGAGCTGTAGCCCTGGGTGAACCCTCCGAAGCCCCAGTCATTCCGGATAGGCGGCATGTTCGTGAGCCCATATCCGCCGCGCACAACCATGTTCTGCATCATCTGGTACGCGAAACCGATACGAGGGCCGATCATCCATGGATATGTGTCCTGGAAGCGACTGCGGTCGAACACGAACGCTCCCTTTCGACCCGCGGCCGCCGGATTCGGAACGTTCAGGTCGACCATGGACATGCGGTCGGTGACTTCGTAGAACGGCTGGATCACCTCCCACCGGAGTCCGAAGTTAACCGTCAGCTTCGGTGTCACTTTCCAGTCGTCCGTCACGTAAAACGCGTGCGATGGATGTCGGAATCCGCTGAACAGGATGTTCACGCCGCGCCCCGCGCTGTTGGCCGCCCCCAGCAGAAAGCTCGCAAATGCGTGCCCGGTTTCGTTCGAGAAACCCGGCATATCCGTCTGGAGCGGACTGAACCGGAACGTGCCGGTGCCGTTCTTGTTCCGCTCATTCAGGAAGTACTTCCGATACTCGTAGCCGAACCGCATCGTATGGGCGCCCGCTACGCGCGTCAGGTCGTCCTGCACAATCCAGCTTCCATTGAAGCTGCCTCCCGCCGTTGACGATCCGATCTGCATCGTGCGTCCGCCCTGCCACTCGTTTCCGCTGAATCGCATCTGCGGAAACGTGGTCGGCGCGGTGTTTTTCAGCCCGACCTTCTCCGCCCAGTTCTGATCGACAAAAACGGACTCGTTGGTGTTCCGGAAGCGGTTGTAGCCCGCGGCGATGCGGTTCAGCAGCGATGGCGTGATGGTGGAGTTAAGAGAGAGCCGAACCATTCGCGATGGTGTGTATTGATCCTGGAACACGCCCGTCGGCAGCCCTGGCACGGGGAGATACCGCCCGCCGGGGGAATTGTTGCGGATCCGGTATTCGTGGTTGTAATAGCCGGAGAGCTGATTGGCCTGATTGATGTGATAATCGCCTTTCACGGCGATGGTGTACAGCCGGAAGAACGGGCAGCAGGTTCCGATCTCCGCCGTGTTGCGAACCATTTTGTCCAGATCGGGATTGATGATCCCCACCGTGTCCACGATGTTCTTCGACACGTTGGACCAGCGGTTCTTCGGAATGATGTTCCCGACAAACGGATCGCGGACGGGTCTGCCGTCCGGAGCATTGCGCGTGGTGGTCGGGTCATAGAGTTGCCCAAAGATGATGTTCCGCCCCAGCGGGTCCTGCCCCGCCACGGTGCCCGATCTCGCATTGCCGGTAAATGCCGGGTCCAGCAGCCGGCTGAAGTTGCCCTGCTTGAAATCCTGCGTCGGCAGTGTGGTGTTGAATCCCGAGATCTGGAACTGCGAATACGTGGTCCGTTCGAAGTTCGTGAACCAGAACGCCTTGTTCTTGCCGTTGTAGACCTTCGGGATGTACACTGGTCCGCCGACCGCATACCCGTAATTGTTCAGGCGGAACGGCGACTTCTTCTTTCCGGTCGAGGTCTCCGAATAGTTCTTTCCACGCAGTGCTTCGTTCTGGTTGTAGTAGAACGCAGACCCGTGCAGTTCGTTCGTCCCGCTCTTCACGTTGAAATTCGCCACCGCGGTCTGGCCGCCGTTGTACTGCGCGCCCATCGCCCCGGTGTGCAGCTTGAACTCCTGAATGGTCTCGGCCGAAGGGCTCATCTCGTTGTTGTTCCCGCCGGACAGATCCATACGGCCGAGCGGAATGCCTTCGATCAGGATTTCATGCGAGTACTGCTGGCCGCCGTTGATCGAGCCCTCGAACTCGCCTCCCGTCGTACCGGGCAGGCTGCGAAAGATGAAGCTCTGGATCTGCCGCTGCCCGTCGTCCACCATGATCGGCCAGTTCTGATACTCGTGCGTGCTGATATAGCGCCCGATTTCAGCGGTCCCGGATTCGAGCAGCGGAGCCTGCGCGGTCACGTTGACCTCTTCGGTCACCGCGCCGACTTCCATCGTCAGGTTCACGGTGAGAACCTGTCCGACACGGATGATGACGTTCTCCTGCAGAGCCGTTCGGAAGCCCGGATGGCTGACGCGGAGATTGTAGGTGCCAGCCGCCAGATACGGCAGTGTATATGCGCCGGCCGATGTGGTTGATGTACGCGTCTCGACGCCGGTCGCGATATTAGTCGCAGTCACGGTAGCACCGGGGATCGCGGCGCCGGTTGAATCAAGAATGGTGCCGTTCAGCGTCGCGACCGAGCCCTGTGCATAGAGCACGCCCGACGCGAAAAACAGGCAGAGGAGAAAGCAAGCAAGGCGGGACATGGTGTCTCCCTGAACCAGCGGACCCAACTACAACCTGCCGGGTTGCCGGTTGGTGAACCGCCGGCAGGCCAAGACGAACCACAACTGTGCCGCATAGTACCTCTCGGTACTAGTAAAAGTCAATTAGTGTCAGGACAGTATCGAAGGCCAGACTGTTCGGGCGGCACCTAATACGGATTTGTTCCGAACTCTCGCAGCTTGCTGGCAGCCGCAGGCGATCCCCTCTTGCTGCTGCCGCAACGACCAGGTACGGTTCCCACGCTACACCGGCCCGCGCAGTGCGGATCACGGGATTGTCAACAATGCAATATGCAGAACGGAGAAGACGCTTGCAGCGGCGACCACGAGGCGATGCCATACCAGACGTGCTCAGTCATGTCTGGACCGAAACGGTCCAGATTGAGCGAGCCATCGAGCAGGACAGAGAACGGGATGAGCGAGGCCGGAAGCGAATCGCCTGAGGCTACGGGCCGGAGGTTTGAGTGATACACGGCCGAGAGGAAGAAGAACAAAACGACGTACGGCCTCAGAGCTCGCTTTCGCGGTGATTCAGACGCTTCGTTCGCGGCTCGTGTCACGGAGGTGTGATCGCGAATTCGCTCGCGTCCTGTTTTCGCTGCGCCTCGGACCGCGCCTGCAGTTCCCGATAGCGCGCCAGCGCTGCCTGCGCTGCCTCCGCTTGCGCCAGCTTCTGGTACACCCGCGCGAGCCGGAAGTGCAGGCTGCCGTCGCGATCGAGTGCCGCGGCAGCTTTGAGATGCGGAAGCGCTTCGCCGTCGCGCCCGAGTTGCGCCAGCGCCAGACCGAGCGCACTGCGGGCCGGCAGGAACGAGGGCTCCAGTTCCACGGCTTTGGCCAGGTGCGGGACCGCTGCACCGGGCTGCTGGAGATCGAGCAGAATGTGTCCGAGAAGGTAATGCAGTTCGGCCGAGCGAGAGTCGCGTTGCAGCAGCTTCTCGACGATGGCGCGCGCCGCGCTGTGGTCCTCGTTGAGCCGCAGCGTCGTCGCAAGCTCCTTCTCGAAGGCCGGCTCGCCCAGGGCGAGTTGCAGCGCCTTCCTCCACTCCTCGATCGATTCCCGATGCCGGCCCCGATCCCGAAGCTCCGCCGCCCTGACCGCATGCTGCTCGGCCGAAGCGGGCAGTTGTTCGAGCCGCGCAAACGCCTCCCGCGCCAGTTCCGCGAGCGCCCGCGCCCGCCAGTACAACGACTGCGGGTCCGAGCCCTGACGTGTGGCAGCGCGTTCATAGCGGCCGACCAGAAAGTCGCAACCCGGAAACGGCGTCGTGCAGTACGGGTCGGTCATCTTCGGCTCGAGCGCCTGCTCGCGGGCTGCCCAGTCAGCATGCCCCGTCTTGCGATACAGTTCCGCGATCGCCGCGTGGACTCCGCGCAACCGCGGTTCTCGTTTCAGCGCTTCCCGATACAGATAGAATGCGCTCCGGTCGCGTCCGGCACTGGCCTGTGCCGCCGCAACCAGCGCGAGCATGTATCCGGATTCCGGGGCGGAACGTTCCAGTTCGGCAAACGCCTCGCGAGCCAGCGCCTCACAGGCGCGGCCGAGTCCGTGCCACGCCTTCGGATTGCCGCGATCGGTTGCGGTCCACCGCCGATAGTGTTCGATCGCGGCCTCGTGCTGCCCGAGTGCTGCCAGCGCCTGCGCGAGCAGCGGATGCGTCTCCGCGAGGTCGGCCGCCAGTGCTTTGCGCAGCGGCGGAACGGCTTTTTCCGGTTCTCCAAGCCGCAGCCACGACGCGCCCATCATGAGCTGAGCCGGCGCGATATCCGGCTGCTGCCGCAGCGCAGTTTCGAACTCCCGGATGGCCTCGCGATCGTGCCCTGCCAGGTGCAGCGCCATCCCGAGATTCGCGCGCAGACTGGCGTTCTTCGGCTCCAGTTTCACCAGCTCGCTGTAAACTGCCGCCGCACGCGCATACTGGCCGGCGGCCATGAGATCGTTGCCCTGACGCACGCGTTCGGCGAGCGGCGATTGCTGCGCGGCCAGCATGACCAGCGCTGTCAGAATATAAGAGAGCATTCCGCGTGTGCGCGAGCCCGAGTATACATTACGGGCACATGCTGTTCGCCGCCGGAAGGCTGGCATGTGAACACTAACGGCTGGCCATTGAATCCGTTGCCGCGTATTCGCAGCTGAGCGGCTCGATCGTGCCGTCAGCCCGGAAGCGATGAGTACGAGCTGGTGCGCTGATGCGAAGCAACCCCGGAAAACTTTCGTGCCCGCTTGTTACCGTGGGCTTCGAGGTGAAAAAAGGACGTGCATGTAGTCGCCGGAGTCGATCTTGGCGGAACCGCGATCAACTACAGTCTGGTGGATGCCCATGAGCGCTTCCTGATCGAAGAGCTCTGCGAGTATCCGGCCCGCTCGACGGAAGGGCCGGAGATCTGCCTGGCGCAGATCGCCGATGGCCTCAGGATTGCTGCCGATCAGGCCCGGGTCGAACTCGCCGACATTGTGGTCGTCGGCCTCGACACGCCCGGCCCGGCCAGCGCTGCCGGCGTCCTCAGCGCGGAAGGATCCACGAACTTCGTGCATCCCGGCTGGGCTTCATTCGACATTCGCGGGAACCTCGGCAGGCGCCTCGACAAGCCTGTCGTGTATCTGAACGACGGCAACGCGGCCGCGTTATGGGGACACTTCTCGATCTTCGGCGCGAACAGCCGCGAGACATCGGTATCGGCAATCATCGGCACGGGTCTCGGCGGCGGTGTGATCGTCGAAGGCAATGTCGTGAAAGGCAGAATGGGTTTCGGCGGCGAGCTCGGACACGTGCTGATCCCGTATCAGAGCATCCGGGGCATCGAGGGCATCAGACCCGAATGCAATTGCGGTCGCACCGGCGATCTCGAATCGCTCTGCTCTCTGACCGCGATCACCCAAACCCTCCTCCCCTTCTTCCTCGAGCGGAATCCGGGCAACGAGCTTCGCAGCCTGGAGATTCGAAATGCCGCCAAACTCGTCCGCGGCCGCGCCGAAAAGGGCGACCCCATGAGCCGGGAAATCTTTCGGGTGCAGGCACACGCGCTGGGTCTGTTCTTCGACCAGATGGTCAATACGTTCGACCCGGACGCCCTCATCGTCGGCGGCGGCGCGGTAGAAACCGGCGTCGAATTCCAGAGGTGGTTTGTCAATGAGATCCGCCGTGCCATGCCGCCTCAGCGCCAGGAGCAGGCGGACATCCCCATCCACGTGATGCCCCACGGCGACACCGCCGGGTCGCGCGGCGCCGCGATTGAAGCCCTCAGGTTCGCTCGCACGAGTGGGCTCCTGTAACGGCCAGCCTGTTCGGCCTCTCTCGGCCTCTGTTCCGGACACGAAGCCGAAGTCAAACGGATACTCCCACCCCGCGTTTCTCGTCTGTAGGATTTCAGAATTA
>DASSSG010000369.1:0-7480 GCA_035708545.1 Bryobacteraceae bacterium
GCACTTTGATGACACTAGCCTGCGGAAATGCGGTGCCGGCGTTGTATGCGATAATGCGGCCTGTTGCCAGATCGACGGCAGCGACGCCAAGCGCGCCCTCGATCGCCGCATCGATGGCGCTGATTCTGGCAAGCAGCTTTACGGTAAACAGATCCGTCGCATCCTGCTCGGAGTGAACGCCAGCACACAAGGTCAGGAACAAAGCAGCAGCGCGCAGCGCCATAATCTGCTCGATTGTACGCACTCGGGGACCACTAATGGACGCCAGCAAACTCGCAACGATTCTGAATCGGTACGAAACGGAAATTCTCAATGACTGGATTGCGGAGCAGACGAACGCCATGCGGTCGAGCGCAGGCTCGATCAGCGAGCGCGAAATTCGCGAAAACGCCGGCGAGCTTCTGACCGCCTTCCGCGGGGCACTCGAACGCGGCGGCCGGCGGGATCTGAGCGGCCCGGAGTGGACCCGCGTGCGTGAGGTGCTCGGTGAACTCTCGGCCGCGAGCGCAACGCGGGGTTTCACACCCGTCGAAACAGCTACGTTGGTCTTTTCCCTGAAGCGGCCGGTGTTCTCGCGCCTCCGCCGGGAGTTCGGGCGCGACGCCGAGGCGCTGGCCGACGAGATATGGTCCGCAACGGAGCTTCTCGATCAGCTCGGGCTGTACACGACCGAAGTGTCTCAGAAAAGCCGCGAGGAAATTATCATGCGTCAGCAGGAGGAGATGCTCGAGCTGTCCACACCGGTAGTCCAGCTCTGGGAAGGCGTACTTGCGCTTCCGCTGATCGGCACACTCGACAGTTCCCGCACGCAGGTGGTCATGCAGAACCTGCTCGAAGCTGTCGTGCGGACCGGCGCCGAGATCGCCATCATCGACATCACGGGCGTGCCCACGGTGGACACGCTGGTCGCCCAGCACCTGCTGAAGACCATCGCTGCCGCGCGACTGATGGGCGCCGACTGCATCATCAGCGGCATCCGCCCGCAGATCGCGCAGACCATTGTCCATCTCGGTGTCGATCTGGCCAACGTGACCACAAAGGCTACGCTTGCGGACGCATTCACAGTCTCGCTCCGCCGGCTGGGCTTCGGAATCTCCACGATGCCTGTGAAAACATCAGGAGCATCGGAGTAAGTGGACCGCATACCCATCCTGAAAATGGGCGAGTTCCTCCTGGTAACCATTCAGGTGGACATGCACGACCGGCTTGCGATGACCCTGCAGGACGATCTGACCGAGAAAATCGTCGACACCCGTGCGCGCGGCGTGCTCATCGACATCAGCGCATTGCAGATGGTCGATTCCTTCATGGGCCGGATGCTCGGGAACATCGCGGCGACGGCTGGCGTGCTCGACGCGGAAACCGTTCTCGTCGGAATGCAGCCGGCGGTCGCCATCACTCTCGTGGAGCTCGGCCTCTCTCTGAAGGGAGTGCGCACGGCGCTGAACGTTGAGCGCGGTATGGCGCTGCTCCGCAAAGCTGGCGGGTAGCCGCGAGATGGCCATAGTACTCAGACAAAATACCCAGCCAGTCCACTCGCCGGAAGATATCGTGCGCATCCGGCAGGTGGTTCGCACGTGGGCCGTGCAGATTGGGCTCAACCTTGTCGACCAGACGAAGATCGTAACCGCCGCAAGCGAGCTCGCGCGCAATATGGTGGATTACGGCGGCGGTGGAGACGTGCTCATGCAGCACGTCGAGAACGGTATTCGCAGGGGATTGCGGCTCACGTTCGAAGACAGGGGTCCCGGTATACCCGATGTGGAAAAAGCCATGCGCGAAGGCTTCTCTACCGGCACAGGACTCGGCCTGGGTCTGAGCGGCGCGAGGCGGCTCTCGAGCGAATTCGACATCAGATCGAAACCCGGAGAGGGCACGCGCGTCACCATCACACGATGGAAATCGTAGCGGCAGCCTCGAGCTGGTCAGTCACAGACCGCAGCATGACGGCCCTGGTGAGGCGGTCCGCTGCGGAGCTCGCTGGTGCCGCTGGTCTGGACGAAACGGTTAAGGGACAGGTCGCGATCGCAGTTACGGAGATGTGTACGAACCTGCTGAAGCACGCAGGCGGCGGAACGGTGATCCTGAATCCGGTCCCCGGTGACGCCGCGGTCGAGCTGTTTGCGCTCGACAAGGGTCCGGGTATGCGCAATATCGAGGCTTGTCTGAACGATGGCTACTCGACGGTCGGGACGTCCGGGTCCGGGCTGGGCGCGATCCGGCGGCTCGCAAGCCGCTTCGACTTCTATTCCGCTCCGCAAAAAGGCACGGTGATTTACGCCCGCTTCGGTAGCCGGCGGCTAATCACGGATCCGGGCCTGCAGATCGCAGGCATTCGCACCGCGAGGGCCGGCGAGAGGATCTGTGGTGACAACTGGACATGGCGCAGCATTGGCGAGCGGGATTTCATTATCGTTGCGGATGGCCTTGGACATGGACCCCTCGCTGCTTCGGCATCCGCTGACGCCCTGAACGTTTTCTGTTCGGATGCCGCTGACCAGCCTGCGCTCATGCTGCAGGACGTGCATGCGGCACTGCGGAGCACCCGCGGGGCAGCCGTGGCGATCGCGCGCGTGGACCTCAGGCGCGCTGAGGTTGTGTACGCCGGTCTCGGAAACATCTCAGGCGCGATCGTCACGGCCGGAGTCGTCCGTCACCTGGTATCCTACAACGGCACGGCCGGGCATGAGGCACGGAAAATCGCGGAGTTCACTTACCCATGGTCGCCCGACGGGGCGCTGATCGTATGTTCCGACGGCCTCACCACTCAGTGGTCCGTGCGGCCATACCCCGGGCTGCTTCGCCGCTCGCCTGAGCTGATCGCGGGCGTGCTTTACCGCGATTACCTGCGCGGCCGTGACGATGCGACTGTAGTCGTGGCGAAACAGGCTGAAACGGCTGCGGTGCTGTGAAGTTATGATCGGACGCATTCTTGCCGTTCGCGTTCAGGTGGAGCAGGATATTGTGTTCGCGCGGCAGCGTGCTCGCGAGATTGCGGCCCTGCTGGGATTCGAACCGCAGGAGCAGACGGGTATTGCGACGGCAGTATCCGAAATCGTCCGCAATGCGTATCAGTACGCGGGCGGAGGTACGGTCGAGTTCTCTGTCGAAGGGCACACGCAGCCACAGGTTCTGCAGATTGGTGTGGTCGACAACGGTCCCGGCATTCCGAACATCCTCGCCGTCCTGCAGGGCCGCTATAAGTCGGAGACAGGCATGGGGCTCGGCATTCAGGGTGCTCGGCGGCTGATGGATCAGCTGTTCGTGGAACCCGCGGCCCGCGGTGGAACTGTCGTCAGGATGCGGAAATTCCTGCCGCGACGAGCGCCGCTGATGACGATCGAGTCGGCAAGAGCGCTGGCAGACAAGCTCGCGCGGCAGCGTCGCGTGGAGGCTATGGACGAGCTGCGGCAGCAAAGCCAGGAGCTCGTGCGCGCGCTGACATCCCTCCGCGAGCGAAACGACGAGCTCACTCGGCTCAACCAGGAACTGGAGGACACGAACCGAGGTGTGGTCGCGCTGTATGCCGAACTCGACGAGAAGGCCGAGCAGCTTCGCAAAGCCGACGAGATCAAGTCGAAGTTCCTGTCCCACATGGGGCACGAGTTTCGTACGCCGCTCAACTCGATCCTGGCGCTCTCGCGCATACTGCTGGACCGGCTTGATGGCGACCTCACGCCGGAGCAGGCGCGACAGGTCGGCTTTATCCAGAAGGCGGCGAGCGACCTCACGGAGCTGGTAAATGATCTGCTTGACATCGCCAGAGTCGAAGCCGGCAAGACGGTTGTGCGTCTGTCCGGGGTGGAGACCGCAAAGCTGTTCGGCGCGCTTCGCGGCATGATGAGACCGCTGGTGCAGGATTCCAGAGTCGTGCTCATATTCGAGGAGCCGCAGGAAGTGCCGGCGATTTGCACCGACGAAGCGAAGCTCTCACAAATTCTCCGCAACCTCATATCGAACGCGATTAAATTTACCGAGCGGGGGGAGATTCGCGTCAGCGCGCGGACGGAGGGCTCGAACGTGCTCTTCTCGGTCGCGGACACCGGTATCGGGATTGCGCCTGCTGATCAGGAACGTATTTTCCACGAATTCGGACAGATCGACAGCCATATTCAGCGCCGGGTGAAAGGCACCGGCCTGGGGCTCCCGCTGTCGCGCAGGCTGGCGGAATTGCTCAACGGGACCATCTCGGTCGAGAGCCAGCTCGGCTCTGGGTCCGTGTTCACTGTGCGCCTGCCGCTCGACTATACGGAAGCTGCTGTGTCAGCACCCGGTGTGCCTGTGGAGGTAGAGCCCGCCGAACCCCCGATCCTGATCGTGACGTCCGAGGACGCGAAATCGCGCTGGACCGCGTTGTTGTCGCACTCCGCGTTCCGCGTGCTGTTCGCGCATTCAGTGCGCGATGCGGAGCATCTTCGCGCTGGCGGCCCCCTACAGGCGGTGGTCATCGATCTGGCGGCGGGCGGTGAGGCCGCGTGGGCCGCTCTGGCCGCTCTCGGCAGGTTCAGGACGGCCATTCCGATCCTCGCCAGCGCACGCGACGATCAGCGGCCACGCATCGACGCCGCAGCGGTGTCGGAAGTGATCTCGCCGCCGGAGTCGCCGGTGCCGCTTCTGTCGGCGATTCGCGCGGCAGTGACGAAGCCCGAACTGCCGAGAGTGCTCGTGATCGACGACGATGACTTAGCTCGGTACGTAATCCGCAAGCATCTCGAAGGGGAGCCGCTGGCGATTATCGAGACCACAAACGGCCGCGATGGCCTGGATATCGCTCGGCGCGAACGGCCCGACATCATCGTTCTCGATCTCGTGATGCCCGAGGTATCCGGGTTCCAGGTGCTCGAACAGCTCGGACGGGACGCAGCCACTCGAGATATCCCCGTGATCGTCCACACGTCAAAGACCAGCTATAGTGAGGAGCAGGAGAGAATCGCGCGCCGCGCCAGAACGGTGCTCACAAAGAGCAATCTCGAGGGGAACGATCTGCGTACCGCAGTCCGGCTTGCGTTGGCGAGCAGGGAAACGATTTAACAGTGAACGAAGCCGTCATTCTCAACGTTGACGACGATGAGGCAGGCCGCTACGCTCGCAGCCGGGTCCTGCAACGGGCTGGCTTCCGCGTGCTGGAAGCCGCCACGGGGATCGATGCCTTGTCCATCGTCGCGCGTGAAAAGCCGGCAGTCGTTCTGCTTGATATCAATCTGCCGGACATCGACGGCATCGAGGTGACGCAGCGGATCAAACAGAATCCCGAGTGGGTATCGGTAGCGGTGATGCAGATCTCGGCGTCCCGTGTGGAAGACGCAGACCGTATCGAAGCGCTCGACCGCGGCGCGGACACCTACATTGCCGAGCCGGTGCATCCCGCGGTGCTGATCGCCACTGTCCGCTCGATGTTGCGCGCGCGTGAGGCGGAAGAGGAGCTCCGGCACTCAAACGAGCGCCTGCGGCGATTCAGCTACGTTGTGGCTCATGACCTGAAAGAGCCAATGCGTGCCGTCAGCAGTTACGCACAGCTGCTGCAGAGTCGCTATCGCGGGCGGCTGGGCAGCGACGCCGACGAGTTCATCGGCTTCATCATTGAAGGTGTCGGCCGCATGAATACATTCATTCAGGACGTCCTGCGTTACTCCGAGACGAGCGAGGCCGAGCTCGATTGCAAGCCAGTGTCACTCGATTCCGTCCTGATGTGGGCGCTGATGGAAGTCCACGGCGCGATCAGAGAGACCGCCGCTGAGATCACGCGCGACCCGCTGCCAGAGCTCTGTGTCGACGCCATGCGTATGACCCAGCTATTCACTAATCTGCTTGGGAATGCGATGAAGTACCGCGGAGCGGAGCCGCCGCGCATCCACGTCTCTGCATTCGAGCAGCAGCACAGCTGGGTGATCTCGGTGCGGGACAACGGCGTGGGGATCGACCCGAAGTATCAGGATCAGGTCTTCGTGCTGTTTAAGCGCCTGCATGGCCGCGATACGCCCGGCAGCGGCGTCGGTCTCGCGATCTGCAAGGAGATTGTCGAGCGGCACGGCGGCCGAATTTGGGTGGAGTCGACACCGGGGAAGGGCTCGACCTTTTCGTTTTCTATTCCGAAGAACGCGCAGTAATTTATGGACGGCGGGCTGAAGCTCGCCGCGGCCGGCCTCGAGAGTCCAATCCGCCTGCGGGAACTGTATCTCCGGCGGCACCTCCGGCGTCATCAGCGAAGCCCCGCCATCGGCATAAGTAACCTGTCCCGTTATCCATCCTGCTTCTTCGGAACAGAACAGGGCTACAACATTGCCGATATCCTCCGGCGTTCCGAGCCGTCCCATTGGCGTCCAGCCGCGGCGGTGCCAGTTACGGATCAGCTCCTGCACGGCTTCCGGCAGGCTGTTGAGCACGCTGTCCTCGGTCCACCCAGGGCTGATCGCATTGACCGTAATGCCGCGTTTGGCGAGCGTTACCGCGAAATACCGCATCAGCGATTCGAGAGCCGCCTTTGCTGAACCCATGCCCACCCACGGCTGCAGCCCGCCCGTGCGGCTTCCCTGCGGGTATGTCATCGCGACTACTCTGCCGCCATCGGACACGAGCGCGCTCGCCTCGCGCACTGCGATGAGAAATGCCTTCGCCTGGGAATTGAACGCGGTGTCCCACTGTTGCAGCGTGATCTCGAGCGGCGGCTGGAAGAACTCGGGAGCTTCCGGACGCGCGTTGTTGACGAAAATGTCAAGCTTGCCGAAGCGTGCTCGTACCTCGCGGAACAGACGCATGATTTCTTCCGTGCAGCAAACATCAGCCTGCGCGACGAAGCCGTCGGAACCGCGCCTTCGCCAGTTTGATCCATGCTGCGGTGTACGCCGAAAGCGCGCCCTCGAATGTCGACCGGCGTGGAATCGGCAATCAGGGCATCCCGAGGCGCGCTCCGCAGTCCCTTACCGAACCGGTCGAGAATACGAGCGGCGAACACGGCCGTCTGCGCGATGGCAAGCAGCGACCGCGCGAGCGTGGTCATCGCATAGCCCGAAAACACGAACGGGCGCCTGCGTTGCAGCCGGTCCGACCACCATCCAGACGCAATGCGCATCAGGCTCGCGGTGCTCTCAGCGGCCCCTTCGATCAGGCCGATTATCGTGACGGGGGCTCCCACGATCGTTGCCATGAACAGCGGCACGATCGGATAGAGCATCTCGGAGGAGGCGTCGGCCAGAAGGCTGACGAACCCGAGAACGATGACGTTGCGCGGGACGCGCGGCGCGAGCCGGCCCCGCTCCTCGTGCGAGATCAGAACGTCAGCCGCAGCCCGAGCTGGATGCGCCGCGCCGGCAGCGAGCTGGTGATCCGACCGAACTGCGCGCTGCTGTTCACGCCCTGAGCATTCGGCACGAACGTGGAACCCGGGTTGTTGTAGTTTACGTGGTTGAGCGCGTCAAACGCCTCACCACGCGCTTCGAGCTTCACCCGTTCAGTGATCTCGAAATTCTTGAACAGCGACAGT
>DASSSG010000370.1:0-3030 GCA_035708545.1 Bryobacteraceae bacterium
CACGACCATCTCGGCGACGTGTACTGGAAGCAGGGGCGGCTGAAGGACGCCATCCAGGAGTGGCAGATTTCACTGACGGAGTGGGACAACGCAGCGCCCAGTGAGCGCGACGCCGCTGAGATCGCGAAGGTGCAGAAGAAGCTCGAGACCGCGCGGGTTCGCCTCGCCCGCGAAGGCAGCACTGCAACAAAGTAGCGCAGCCCACGCACGCAGTTCACTCCTTCGAAACACTCCGAGGCGGCAAGGCGTCTCCCTGATGCGCGCCTGTGGTGTGCGCACTCGATGACCATTGTTACTCCGAAGATTCTGCTCGGTATCGGGGCCGTGGCAGCGATTCCGGCTCTGTTTGTGGCGCAGCAGACTCCCGATGCGGCGCCTCGGCGGATTACCGAACAGCCAGGAGCCGTCGCAGTCGCCTCCCGCAGGGCGACACCGCAGCTCAGCCGCGAGCAGCAGGAAGTCTTCCTGAGAACGGCCAGAATCGAGAAGATGTGGCAGCTCACCGAGGGCGCGACGGAGCTGACCGCCGGCAGCACCCGGTCCTGGCGCGCGACACTGAGCAACGGGCAGCTGCGGCACGATGCGCACCTCCAGTTCATCGATATTTACCGGCCGGTGTTCCGCGGAAGAAACGGGACCGTCGAGAAGAACTTCCGCGATACCTGGAAGTTCAATGTCGCCGCCTATCGCCTCGACAGGCTGCTCGGCCTGAATATGATCCCCGTCTCGGTGGAGCGCGAGATCGAGGGCAGGATCGGTTCGGTCACGTGGTGGATCGATGACGTCATGATGGACGAGGCGAAGCGACGCGACACGAAAACGAAGCCTCCGGCGACGCAGGAATGGGTCGATCAGCTGAACAAGGTGCGCGTATTCGACCAGCTTATCTACAATACCGATCGCAATCAGGGCAATCTGCTGATCACGCACGACTGGAAGCTGTGGATCATCGATCATACGCGGGCGTTCCGGACACAGCATACGCTTCTGAAGCCTGATGCGCTGACACGCTGCGATCAGGGTCTGCTCGACGCGATGCGCAAACTGAATCAGGCGACGCTGATGCGCGAGATCGGCCCGTGGGTTCGGCCCGAGGAGATAACGGCGCTGCTGGCGAGACGCGACGTGATCGTTCGGTTTTTCAACAGCGAAGTTCAGACAAAAGGTGCAGATGCTGTACTGACGGGGGTTCCCCGCAAAACCCCCGAGGTTTCCGTACCCTAGTGCTGCGATCGCTCGTGGTGCTCGTCACTTTCACGGCGGCGGTGCGCGCGCAGGTTTCGCGCGAGCCGGCGGAACTTGTGGGTGACGGCCCGCAGCTCGTTGCCCAGAACCCGCCCGCGGGACAGGCGCCGCCGCGAGGCGGCTTCGAATCGCGCACGCAGGAGATCGCGGCGGCTCGCGAAGCGAAATCGCGTTCCCTGCGGCCCGAGGTGGTGTCGGGCACCGAGCACGTCCTTCTCGAGATACGCGAGCGTCGCATTATCGAAAAGCTTCAGTACGGCTGGCATGGCTTGCGCCCGCGTGTCGGAGGGCTCGTTACCGGCGGCGGATTCGCATTCGGCGCGGAGTACCGCAACGACGAGCTCGCCGACAGCGAGGTCTTGTTCCGTACGTCGGCTCGGATGACGTGGCGCGGGTTTCAACACTACGATATGGAACTCGCTCTACCGAGCGTTGCGGGCGGACACGTGTCCACGAATCTGCTCGCCGTGCACCGCAATTATCCTCAGATGCAGTATTACGGACCGGGTCCGAACTCGCAAAAGACGGGTCGAAGCGACTACCGCCTGGAGGACACGTTGTACCAGAGCGAGTTCGGGGTACGGCCGGTGCGTCCTCTGGTCCTGGGGGTGAGTGCCGGGTTCCTGCAGGTAAACGTCGGTCCCGGGACACACCGCCGGTGGATATCGGCCGAGCGGATCTACGGCCCTGCACAGGCGCCGGGGATCGATCGGCAGACCGATTTCGCGCGTGGATCGGCGTTCGTGCAACTCGACTACCGCGACGTTCCGGGCGGGCCGAGGAGCGGCGGGTTTTACCGCGCGCAGTTCACTTACAACAAGGACGTCGATCTGAAACGGCACACGTTCCGCAGGCTCGATGCCGAGGCGCAGCAGTACATCTCCCTGTTCAACCAGCGGCGCGTGATTGCATTGCGTGCAAGAACAGCGCTCACATACGCCAACACCGGGCAGGTGGTGCCCTTCTATATGCAGCCGACGCTCGGCGGGTCGGAGGAGCTGCGCGGTTTCCGGCCGTTTCGGTTTTACGACGACAACATGGTCGTTTACACCGCCGAGTACCGATACGAGGTGTTCTCCGGACTCGACATGGCCGTGTTCGGCGACGCGGGAAAAGTATTCCAGCGCCGTGGCGATCTCAACTTCCGGGACGTCGAAGCATCGTATGGGATCGGCATGAGGTTTAATGCCCGGAATAACGTGTTCCTGCGCATCGACACCGGTTTCAGTCACGAAGGGTTTCAGGTATGGTTCAAGTTCGGCAACGTGTTCTAGCCTGGCGTCCCGCGTTATTCCTGACAACCGCTCCCTTACGATCGCGGCTCGGAAACGACCCTTCTGAGGCGCGCGCGCCAGCAAGCGGCATCCGGTTGTGGCAGCAAGCGTCAAGGCACTTCAGATGCGGAAGACTAGCGGCGGTGGCCGCGGCGGCCGCGCTGGTCCTGCCGGCCGGCGTCGACGCACGGCGGTTCTATCCTGACGATCCGATGGAGCGCGTTCCAGCACCTGTGAACGCAGGCGATTTGCAGCGCCGGAAGCTCAGCGACTACTACGATTTCTTTTACATGTCCTTCGGAAAGCCCGGCGAGCGGGCCGACGCAGGCAACGGGCAGTATATCCGCGCGCAGAACGCGAATACGCTCGGCGAAGTGCCGGACAGCGAATGGTACACGAACCGGCACCGGCGGCACCGCATGACGATAGCCGAACTGGTGCGCGGGCCCGGGAACGCCAGCCCCCCTTCAACAAAAGGCCAGTGGCGCGTAATTGACGTAAAGACGGAAGG
>DASSSG010000371.1:0-9779 GCA_035708545.1 Bryobacteraceae bacterium
TAAAGGTCTGGGAAACCGACGATGCGGCCGCGGTCTACCGGCCGAAATAGGCTGCGTTTTTCTGGGCGAAGTCGGCCCACTTTTCGGGCAGATCATCCAGCGCGAAGATGGCGGAAACAGGACAAACCGGGACGCAGGCGCCGCAATCGATGCATTCCACCGGGTCGATGTACAGCAACTCGGCGTCGACGAACCGAGCGTCGTCCTTCTTGGGATGGATGCAGTCCACCGGGCACGCGTCGACGCAGGCAGTGTCTTTGGTCCCGATGCACGGTTCAGCAATTACGTAAGCCATCTGGGGGTTTCACCCTATTCATAGCACGCCGAAATGGCGTGCCTCAAGCGGGGATGACCTTCACACGGCGGCCTTCGATCCGGTACCTTCCGTTTAAGACGATATCGATGGCTTCCGAATAGATCCGGTGCTCCTCTTTCAGGATCCGAGCCGACAACGTGTCGGGGGTGTCGTCATCGAGGACCGGCACAGCTCTCTGCAGGATGATCGGGCCATGATCGAGGTGCTCGTCGACGAAATGTACCGTGCAGCCTGAAACCTTCACGCCGTAATCGATTGCCTGATGCTGCGCGTCGAGGCCGGGGAACGCCGGGAGGAGGGAAGGATGGATGTTCAGCACGCGCTCCGGCCAGTTCTGAACGAACTCCGCGCTCAACAGGCGCATGTATCCGGCAAGGCAGACAAGATTCACTTCGCTGCGCCGGAGCTCGGCCATGACCAGCCGGTCATAGGCAACGCGATCCAGTCCTCGCGAGGGCAGGCTCACGGCAGGCAGGCCGCGGCTGCGCGCGATCTCGAGGCCCGGCGCCTGCGGGCGGTTCGAGATGACGACACCTATCTCGGCGTTGCTGATGCGCGCTGCCGCGACGCTCTCAGCGATCGCTTCGAAGTTAGATCCTCGGCCGGAAAGGAGGATGCCGATCCGTTTCATCGGTAAATGACACGAGCGGCTTTTCCGCGCGGCTGCCGGATGACACGTCCGATGCGATAGAACGGCTCGCGGAGATCTTCGAGAATACGCTCGGCGCGGCGCAGGCCTGACTCTCCCACCGCGAGGATCACGCCAATGCCGAGATTGAAGGTGCGGCGGTAATCGTCCTCCGGTATGCGTCCGATATTCCGCAGCAGTTCAAAAATCGGGAGCACGGGCCAGGAGCCGAATCTCACTTCCGCGGCGAGTCCCCGCGGCAGCATGCGCGGGGTGTTGCCGGTAATTCCGCCGCCGGTAATGTGCGCCGCTCCGCGAAGCAGCTTCGCTTCGAGCAGCGCCTGAATCGGCCGCAGGTAACTGCGATGGACCTTCAACAGTTCGTCGGCTATCGTGCCGCTCAGCTCTTTGAGAAAACTCTCCGGGACATGCTGTGCGATATCGAAAAGGAGCCTGCGCGCGAGCGAGTAGCCGTTCGTGTGCAGGCCTGTCGAGGGCAACCCGAGCAGCACGTCGCCGGCCGCGATCTTCTCGCCGGTGAGTAATCGGTCCTTCTCGACGGCCCCGACGATAAAACCTGCGACGTCGTACTCGCCTTCCAGGTACATCCCCGGCATCTCCGCGGTTTCACCGCCGATCAGAGCACAGCCGTTGGCGCGGCAACCGCGAGCGATGCCATCGACGACGTCCGCCACCACGCGGGCATCCAGCTTCCCAACGGCAAAGTAATCGAGGAAAAACAGCGGCCGCGCGCCCTGTACCGCGATGTCATTGACACAGTGATTTACGAGATCTTCGCCGACCGTATCATGCCGGCCCGTCATGAACGCCACTTTGAGTTTCGTCCCGACTCCGTCAGCCGAGCTTACGAGCACGGGACGTTTGAAACCGCTGAGCTCGAAACCGGCGCCAAAGCTGCCGATTCCGGTGAGGACGGCGTGCGTTCTTGTGCTGTCGGCCAGGGTTTTGATGCGCGCTACCGCCCGGTCGGCCTCGTCGATGTCGACGCCCGCATCCTTGTAGGTCCGAGTCTTTCGAATCGCCAAACTACGATAATACGTGGTAGTTCAGGTTGTGCGCAGGATTCGCTGCCGCTCCCTTACGGTCGCGGCTCGGTCCCGTGCATCGCCGCCACTTCTATGTGGCACACCGATTCAGGCAGCCCGCGCGCTAATCCACAAATCCCCGCCAGGTACGCCCGCGTTCGTCGCGCAGGATTATGCCGAAGCTGTCGCAGATTCCCGTGATCGTGCTGCCGTTCTGATCACGAAAGCGATATCGAACCGTCTGATCGTCTTCTCGTACAGCCATCCCGCGCCAGATATTACCGAATTCGTCGCGGAGGCGAATGTGATCGCCTTCCCCATAACCGTACACAACATTCCGGTGCGTGTTCTGGAACCTGTGAAAGCCACCGGGAACTGTCGTTCGGGTGTGACGCCGCTGGTACATCATGGACCCATTATGGGGCTGGTACCAAAGCAAACTGGATGCGGCAAAACACCTGGGGGTACTGCGAAACCTCACTGAGGTGCTGCGCCCGCGCCGGCACCGTGCTCACGGCCTATAGTCTGCGTGATCTTTGGCCGGATGACTGCGACGCCCAGTGGTTTCATGGCTTCCACAATTCGGTCGTACATACTCGGATCGGTGTACGTGCCGACGATTGCCCCGCCTGAGCCGGCGAAGTTCGCACTGGCGCCGGCGGCCCGGGCGGCACGAATCATCTCATAATTACCCTGATCGATGTTGTAGATCTCGGCTCGCAGGTCAAAGTTAGCGTCGATCAGGCGATCGAGTGCGCGCTGGTCCCGTGCAAGCAGCGCCGCGCGCCCCTGTTCGGCGTATCGTGCCCACGTTTGCATTGCATTCACTACAGCGGGATCGCCGTTCCGCCACCGCTCACGGACGTTGTTGTGGAAGATCTCAGTACCTTCACTCAGGCTGGTACGGTACGCAACGTATACGGGAGGCAGCAGCGCCGGGTCAAGCCGCTCGTATTCTCCATAACCGCGTGTCTCCATAAGCTCCCGTTCAAAGTTCATGTACACGAGTCCTTCGTAAACCTGGATGACTCGATCCTGGGGTCCGGCCGGCATTCCGATCTCTCGCGTCTCTGCCTCCAGAGCCAGCCTTGCCTGAACGGGAAGCGGAATGTCGACTTCGAAATACTCGCACAGGGCGCGCAGCGCCGCGGTTATGATCGCGCTTGACCCTCCCATGCCAAGCCGCAGCGGAATCGTCGATTCATACTCGAGCGTGAAATTCCGGTCATCGAGTTGAATTCCCTGCTCGCGGCAGTAATCGATAAAGCGCACGATCGCGGCCTGCAGAATGCGAATACCGCCGTAATATCCGCGCCACCGCGTGAGCCGGTAAAGCTCGTCGAGGCTGTCGAAAACGGGCATATCGGCCTTGGAGGGACGGATCTCGAGGCGCGCGCTCGGCGAGAGCAATACGCGCGCACGAAAATTCCGCACCAGAAGCGCGATGGTCTTCCCGTAGTACCCGTCGCTCGGATTGCCGAGCAGACCCGCGCGAGCATACGCGTAAGTTTCGATCATGACGGCTGCGTGACCCGTTATATCATGCAGTTCTGTTCCGGGACGAGAGAAACCGAGCACAGGCGGGAGCGACACGGCCTCGGGCAACAGGAGTCTGGTCCCTGCCAGCATTGCTCGCAGCGCGGTTCTCCACTTTGGCATACTTGTGCCTGGAATGCGCGCCGTCCTGCAGCGGGTCAGCACCGCGCGAGTGATCGTGAATGGCGACACGGTCGGCGAAATCGGCCCCGGTCTGGTTGTGTTACTGGGCGTTTCAAAGTCCGACACGGAAGCGGACGCCGACTATCTGGTCAATAAGATCGTGCACCTTCGGATTTTTAGTGACGCGGGCGGAAAGCTGAATTTGAGCCTGAAAGACACTGCGGGGTCGCTGCTGGTTGTATCGCAATTCACGCTTTATGGGGATTGCCGCAAGGGCAGGCGTCCGAGTTATGATGAAGCTGCAACTCCCGCTCGTGCGCGTTCTTTGTACGAGTACTTTGTGCGGACTGCCCGAGAAGCGGGCATAACAGTCGAGACCGGAGTATTTCAGGCCAGTATGTCGGTGCAGCTTTCTAACGAGGGCCCGGTTACTCTTGTCTGTGACTCTGTTACAATGACCGCAAGATTTACGCCAACAACTTAGATAAACGAGGAGGCTTGATGCCAAGAGGCAGGTCGGCGGGACTGAACGATCCGCAGTTACTGGAGGCTGCGCTCGAAGGACTGGAACTCCAGCGGCAGCGACTTGACGAACAGATCAGGCAGGTACGCGGCCTGATGGGAGGAGGCGGCCGGGGCGGCCGCAGGGGCCCGCAAGGCGGCGGCTCCACTGCTTCAGCGGAATCGAGCGAGCAGGCGCCGCGCAGGCGCACGCTGAGCGCCGCTGCACGGCGGCGCATCGCGGCGGCGCAGAGGAAGCGCTGGGCTGAATATCGGAAAACCGCAGGCGGCGCGGCAAAGACGACGGGCCGCCGCCGCAGGCGCGGCAGGCGGGGCAGGGCCGCGGCCAGCCAGGGTTAGGCAGCTCGCCCTCAGGGCAGCCACTCAAAGCGCTCCACCAGAGCGTCCACTTCGCCTGCGGCGACAATTCGCCCGGAGTCGAAGAACACGGCGCGTGTCGCTACTGCCCGCGCGAAAGGCACGTCGTGTGTCGCCACGACCTTGGCCTGGGGCAGGGTTCGCAGCAGCGACACCAGGCTTCGCTGTGCCGGCGGGTCCAGCCACGTCGTAGGCTCGTCAAGCGCCAGCACGGCGGGGCGCATGGCGAGCACGCCGGCGAGCGCGACCCGGCGTTTCTCGCCGGCACTCAGATGCTGGGGGGCGCGGCTCCGAACGTGCGCGGCGCCGGTAAGCTCGAGCATCTCGCGGGCGATCTCGATCGCGGCCGCCGGTTCGGCTCCCATGTTGAGCGGGCCGAAACAGACGTCTTCGAGCACGGTCGGCAGGAAGAGCTGGTCGTCGGGATCCTGAAACAGCAGACCGACCTTTTCCCGCAGGCGCGCGAGGTTCCGCGCCTCGGCGTCGATATTGCAGACGGTGAGCCTTCCCTCGCCACGGATGAGGCCGTTCAGGTGGTGGAGAAACGTGGTCTTGCCCGAACCGTTGGGTCCGAAGAGAACCACGGTTTCGCCTTCGTGCAGATCGAAATCGACTCCTCGCAGCGCCGGCGTGCCATCCGGGTAGCAGTAGATCAGGCCACGCGCGGAAATGACCGGGCGCACTACTGCGTCCGTATCGTCAGCACGAGGGCGACAGCGCCGATGATGAGCAGTCCATCGGCGACGCGCATTCGTTCACGCATCGGTGAGGGTATCTGCCCCCGGTATCCGCGGGCCACCATGGCTTGATGAATCCGCGTGGCGCGGCCGAGCGCGCGCGCGAAAAGCACGGCAATCGTGCCCGCGGCCACGCCGAACATGCGCCGGCGGCCCGCGCGTTGTACGCCGCGGGCCAGCGCCGCCGCCCGGATATTCGAAGCGACGCCGGCCAGCACGGAAACAAACCGGTAAACGAACTGCAGCACGGTCACGAGTGGCTGTGGGCAACCGAGTCGTGCGAGGGCGCTGAATAAGCGCGGGGCTGTTGCGGATTCCACTGCAACAACGACGTACAGAGCCGATATCCATGCCCGGCCCGCCAATACGGCCGCCATTTCCCAGCCCCGTGCCGGAATCGCGGCCAGAGCGAGAAAAAGCGCAAAAGGCAGCACCATGGCGCTGCGACGCAGTACGGGGCCAACAGAGACGTGTCCGGCCACGGCGATGACGATGAGGAGCACGGCCAATATCGGCAGCCTTGCCGAGGGAGTGACGGCGATGCCGACCAGAATCGCCAACAGCGCGAGCAGCACGGCGCGCGCGTCCCGTTCCCGCAGCCAGGCGGCGGAAGTCACGCGCGTTTGCGGGCAGCGAGCAGCCGGCCTGCCGCCATACACAAAAGAAACGCAGCCGAGAGTCCCGCTATACCCGCCGCAATACGCTGCAGCCATTCGGCGCCAGGAAAGGTTGCCTGATAATCGGCGAGCGGAGTGGAGAACAGTGCGACGGCGCGTTCGGCAAGCCCGAGCTCGGAACCAAGCCGTGTCAGCCCGTCGGGATAGCTGGATGCGACAGCAAATCCACCGCAGGCGAGCACGAGGGCAGCAACGCCGAGGAAGGCGACGGCAGGCGTGCGCGACCTGTCGGGCTGTCGAATCCAGTTCGGGTCGATCCGCTCGATGGCTTCGATCACCAGAACGGTGATGAGGCCTTCCAGCAGCCCTGTAACCAGGAAGAGCGCCAGCGGCAGCCGCATGAGAGCGGGCGGAAGGGTGATTCCGGACAGAAAGAGGAACGCAAGCGCGGCCGCGGCGCTGGTCAGGACGGAGAACGTCCCGCCAAGGAAGATAGCGACGCGCCTGCCCCGGCCGCCGCCCCAGAGCTGGTACGGCAGGTATCCCGCAAGCACGCCCAGGACTGCCATACTGACGACGTTCGCGCCGAGCGCGAGCACGCCTCCGTCCTGGAACAGAAACGCCTGTACGACGAGGACGGCGGTCATGACCAGGCCCGCGGAGGCAGGGCCGAGAGTACAGGCGAGCAGCGTGCCGCCAACGAGGTGGCCGCTGGTTCCGGCGCCGACCGGGAAATTCACCATCTGTGCCGCAAAAACAAACGCGCCGAGCGTCCCCAGCAGCGGTATGCGGGAGTCCTCTTCATGTACGCGCGCGCGGCGCGCCATCAGCCCGACCGCCGGCAGGCTGGCGGCGTTCAGTGTGGCCCACACAGGCGTGGAGAGGAACCCGTCCGGGATGTGCATCGGAGCTGTTCCCCACGGTAGCACGATTGTCAGAATCGTGTGACGGAGATGCGGGACGTGCCCATCGAGGCAACCGGCGCGGCACTTTACGCGCTAAGCTCTCAGTGGAATGGGTGAACTCAGCCGCATCGGTGTCGCCATCGATTCTGACCTGCTCGACAAATTCGACAAGCTCATCGCCGCGCGCGGCTACGACAACCGCTCCGAAGCGTTCCGGGATCTGATTCGCGACGAACTGCTGCGGAAGCACTCTGAGCAGCCCGATGCGCCGGTTGTCGGCACCGTCACGCTCGTTTACGACCATCACCAGCGGATGCTCGGCGACAAGCTGACGGAGCTGCAGCACGATTCCTACCGGAACATCCTGTCCACACTGCACGTGCATCTCGATCACGACAACTGCCTCGAAGTCATCATCGTGAAAGGGCGCGCACGCGACGTGACACGCATCGCCGACGCGCTGATCAGCACCAAAGGCGTGAAGCACGGGCGCCTGACGATGACCAGTTCGGGGGCGGACTTGTGATTGTCGGCACCGGCGTCGATCTCGCCGAGGTACCGCGGATCCGCGAATCGATCGCGCGCTTCGGCGCGAAGTTCACGGAGCGCCTGTTTACGCCGGTCGAGATCAAGTATGTCGAAGGCAAGGCAAACCGCTTCGAACGCTACGCAGCGCGTTTCGCGGCAAAAGAAGCGGGCATGAAGGCGCTGGGGACGGGGTGGCGGCGCGGCGTGCGCTGGCAGGACTTCGAGGTGGTCAATCTCGCGGGCGGCAGGCCGGCTCTGCGCCTGCACGGCAGGGCCTACGAGATTGCCCGGACACTGGGAGTCAAGCACATCAGCCTGTCACTCACGCACACAGCGGAGTACGGGATGGCGCACGTGATCTTCGAGAGTGATTAGGCAAGGCTATGGCTGGCTGAGTACCCCGTGCAACGAGAACAAAATTCCCGTTACGCTACTCATAACCGTTCAATCTGCCTGAGACCTGATGGGCTCGCGCGGCACAGCCCGGAGCTGCGCCTCCTCGAGCCGCTTCGTTTCCTGCCATGTGAAGAGCATGCGGTGCATGACGGTGACGTTCCCGAGCACCGCGATGACCCAGAGCACGGGCGCCATACGATCAAAGAGCGCGCCGATGATCAGCAGCACCACGCGCTCCGGCCGCTCCATGAAGCCAACCTTGCAGGTCGGGATGACATTCTCCGCGCGCGAGCGCGCATAGCTGATCATTACCGACGCGGTCATGACGATTGCCGTGAGCACGACATAGAACGGCCTGTTGATGGTTCCGTACCAGACGAGCAGGCCCATCAGCAGCCCGAGATCGGAATAACGGTCGAGCACGGAATCGAAGAAGCCGCCGAAACGCGTAACGCGGTTGGTTTCGCGCGCCACCCGGCCGTCGACCATATCGAAAATGCTCGCGCCGATGATCACGAGACCCGCGGCGAAGAAGAGGCCCTTTCCAAGCAGAACCGCCGCGCCGACGTTGATCAACAGACCGATGAACGTGAGTACGTTCGGATGGATGCGCGACAGCGCCAGACCGCGAACGATCAGGCGAATGATACGGTCGGAGGCAACTCCGATCGCGCGCGTGTACGTCATTGCTGTCTATCCTTCGGAATCGTCGTGGATCGTCGTAAGCCTGACGACCTCGAGCTGCCGGACGCCGCCGGGTATCGGTATTTTCACCTCATCGCCGACCTGTTTTCCGAGCAGGCCGCGGCCGATGGGCGAATTGGTGGAGATGAGGCCATTTGCGGCGTCGGCCTCCTCACTGGTGACCAGCTTGTAGGTGAACTCCTCATCCTTGTCGGTGTCAAGTACGACGACAGTCGAGCCCAGGCCCACGCGGCCTCTCGGTATTTTCTTCACATCGACGAGAGACAGGTCAGCGAGGCGCTTTCTCAGCTGCACCAGCCGTGAATCGACGAAACGCTGGCGCTCCTTGGCGGCATGGAATTCCGCGTTTTCGCGGAGGTCGCCATGCGCCCGGGCCTTCAGGATTTCTTTGGGTAGTTCGTTTCGGAGCTCGTACTCGAGAGCTGCAATCTCGTCCTGCAGCTTCTTTTTGAGATCTTGCATTACAGGTGGAGCAGGTCCCTCCTGCGTCATTATAGCGGGGAATGTCGCCGCAGCGCGGTGCTAATGTGCCGTCCCGGATACCGCTTGCCAACGCGCGCGGCTCGGAAGAGTCGTTTCTGAGCCGTTGTCAACGATAACGCGGGACACCAGACTAATTGCCGCGAATTGCAATATCTCTGGTAAGCTCGCCGGCGGAAATGCGGAACGTGTTTTTCCCTCGTGAGGCACCGAGGCGAACAACCGCCAGCCATGCTCCCGGGATTTGATCATCGACCGACACGACCGCGGTAACCCGGCCGTCGCCATCGGTTACGGCAACGGTGGGTTCGATCAGCACCGGCAGCCCGTTCACGTCGGTGACGCGAAAGACGATCTGTTGTCGCGAGGAAACCGGCGCCTCCGGATCGTTGTCGCTCAGCTGCGTAATTGTTCGCGGCGCGTCCGAGGGCACGCCGTACCAGTAAGGCAGACGGAGCTCACGCTGATTGCGGGTGCTTCTCACGACAATGAACCCCTGGTATGCGCCCGGGCCGAGACCGGAAGCGTTGAATCGAACCGCGACCTGTTCAGTGCTCCCGCGGGCAATTTCGACGTACCCGCGCGATAATGCGGGCGCAGGTCCCGAGCCGATTCGCTCGACCTGAACCGTAAAGGCGTCGGCTTCGGGTCCGAGATTCGTGAGCCGCACCTCTCGGCTGGTATCCACTGTTCCACCTGACATTCCGAAGCTGATCGTACTCGGCAATGCTGCCGCGGTTTCGCCGAGCGCCGCTGTCATATTCAGCAGCCCCACCCCACCCTGTTGCACGTTCAGCGTCGAAACGCCGCCATCGATGGAGAATGCCGAAGCGGAATTGATCAGCAGCGAGCGATACTGCTGCGTGGTGAGTCCTGGCCGGGC
>DASSSG010000372.1:0-6836 GCA_035708545.1 Bryobacteraceae bacterium
CGCCGCGCCAGACGAACGCTGCCGACTTGCCGTCGGGGGAAAAAGCCGGCTGCGTCTCATCACCGGTGAAGGCGGTGAACGGCACCGGCTGTGAACGGCTGAAATCCACCGCCGGCGCATGCGTCCTGTTCCAGAGCGCGATTCCGCCTGCGGTCAGCGCCCCGCCGATCAGCGCCATTACCAGCAGCCCGCTCCGCCTGCGCACCAGGCGGGTAGTGCGATAGACGATCGTGTCCCTGCGCGCGCGGACCGGCGCCCCTTCGAGATGCCGCGCGATGTCGTCAGCCAGGTCCTCCGCCGATGCGTATCGCCGCGCCGGCTCTTTCCGCATGGCCATGAGCACGATATTGTCCACATCGCCGCTCAGGCGCTTTCGAAGCTCGGTCGGCGCCGCCGCCCGGGCTTCGCTGACCATCTCGGGTGTGATCGTAATCGGCGGCTCGCCCGGCTTTCGCGTGATCTGTTCTACGCGTTTGACTGCTGTGCTCGGACGCGTGGGCTGCTCCTCGCAGATCGCCTGTGCAATTTCGTGGGGCGTGCGGTTTTTCAGCCGATACGGACGGTGGCCGGTCAGCAGTTCGTACAGAAGGACGCCGAGACCGTAGATGTCGGCAGCGGGCGTGATCGGCTCCCCTCGAATCTGCTCCGGGCTCGCGTACTCGGGCGTGAGCAGCCGCAGCATCGTCATCGTCGGGTCGACGGTTTCCGACGCCATGGCGCGGTCCAGAATCTTTGCGATACCGAAATCGAGCAGCTTTGGCATCCCGTTCGCGGTTACCAGGATGTTTCCCGGCTTGATATCGCGATGGATCACTTTGTGCTCATGCGCGAAGTGTACGGCGGAGCAGACCTTCGCGAACAGCTTCAGGCGCTCCGTGGTCGACAGCCGTGCCGTGTCGCAGTACTCATCGATGGGCTTGCCCTCGATGTACTCCATCACGAAATAGGGAATGCCGTCATCCGTCGCGCCGCCATCGATGAGCCGGGCTATGTAAGGATGCTCGAGGTTCGCGAGAATCTGCCGCTCATTGCGGAACCGCCGGGCAACGAAGTCCCGGTCGAGCCCGCGGCGCATGACCTTGATCGCGACCTGTTTGCGATAAGCGCCGTCGGCGCGCACGGCGAGATACACCGCGCCCATGCCCCCGCGGCCCAGGTCGCGAATGATCTCGTACGAACCCAGCCGCCGTCCCGCCATCGCGGGCGCCGCCGCCTGTCCCCCGGAACCGGCGGTCACGGGCGCCGCCGAGGGCAGCGGCCCCGCGTCCATGAAATTCCCGGAGGACTCATGCGATGTCAGCAGCGACGTAACCTCGGCGCGCAGCTCGCTGTCGTCGCCGCACGCCTGTTGCAGATATTTGTCGCGTTCTTCGGGCGGAAGCTCCAGCGCGTTGTGCAGCGTTTCCTTAATCCGTTGCCACTGCTCGGGGGTCATTCCGGGTTCTTGCCGGTCAACTCTCGATACAAGAGTGCCTTCGCGGTCACCCAGTCGCGCTTGACCGTGGCCGGCGAGATGCCAAGAACCTCCGCGGTTTCTTCAATCGACAGGCCGGTAAAAAAGCGCAGCTCCACGATCCGGCTCTGCTGCGGATCGAGCTGCGCCAGCCTGTTCAGTGCGTCATCAAGGGCGATCAGGTCGATGTCGCGCGCCTCCACCATCCCGCCGGCCGCCTCGTCAAGCGACAACCTGACCGCGTCGGCGCCCCGTTTGGCGGTGTGCCGGCTGCGCGCGTAGTCCACCAGAATGCGCCGGATCATCTGGGCGGCCACGCCGAAAAAATGCGCCCGGTTCTGCCATTGCACGTTGCGCTGGTCTATGAGCCTGAGAAAGGCCTCGTGCACCAGCGCGGTGCCCTGCAGAGTGTGATCGGAGCGCTCGCGGCGGAGGTAGCGTTGCGCAACCCGCCGCATTTCCGCATAGACAAGAGGCGTCAGCTCTTCGAGCGCCTTCTGATCACCCTTGCCCCAGTTGATCAGCAGGCTCGTCACGTCGTGTTGCTGGTGCGGAGCGCTCACACAATCTCCTGTTGTCCGATCCAGGAATTATAACGTAGCCTGAACCACATTGTCGGCCGTTTACGCGTTCATGGATATGGTGCGGCCGAATCCGCCGGGCCTGCCCGCACGTATCGGTGGTGTAGGTGTGAAACGCCCTGGCGATTCAAAACACATAAGCACCGTGAAGCAAGGAGAGCGTATGAGACTCAATGCCCCGTTTGCAAGCCTGGACTCGCCCGTGATCCCGCGAAACATGCGCTGGCACGCCGGGGCGCTGATTCGCGTCGTTGCCAGCGGGCACGAAACCAGCGGTGAGATGGCGGGTATCGAGTGCATCGTTCAGCGCCGGCTCGAACCGCCTCCGCACGCGCATACGCGCGAGGACGAAGCCGTGTTTGTGCTTGACGGCGAAGTGGAGTTCACCATCGGCCGAAAGCGCGTGCGCGCGGACCCGGGCGAATGGGTCTTCCTCCCTCGCGGCGTGCGGCATTCCTTTACGTTGCGGAGCGAGCACGCGCACCTGCTGATGATGTTTACGCCCTCGGGAATCGAGAACTTTTTCGAGGTGCTGAGCGAGCCGGCGGAGGACGAGATCATTCCCGCGAGCAGCCTCAGCTATGACAACCTGTTCGACATGGAATACATCATGCATGTCGGACAGCAGTTCGGCATTAAGTTCTACCCGGCGAAGCCGGCTCGGGCCGCAATGACGCGATCCGCCGCGGCGTAACGGGTTCGCCCGGCCGGTCACGCACGCGAGCTCAGTCAGGACGAGGAGACCGCGGCCCCTCGTTCATCCCCAGCACATTTGCCAGGAACGTCAGGATGTCCGCATCCTCTTCGATCCGCTTTGATGTCGGCTTGCCCGCCCCATGGCCCGCGCTGGTCTCGATCCGAATCAGGATCGGCGCCGGCCCGACCTGGGCTCGCTGCAACGCCGCCGCGTACTTGAAGCTGTGTCCCGGCACGACACGATCATCATGGTCGGCGGTGGTGATCAGGGTTGCGGGATAACTGCCGCTTTCCCGAATATTGTGCAGGGGCGAGTAACGGCGCAGAATCCGGAATTCCTCCGGATTATCGGGCGAACCGTAGTCGCTGACCCAGGCGTGGCCGATCGTGAATCGGTGGAATCGCAGCATGTCCATCACACCGACAGCGGGCACGGCTGCTGCAAACAGGTCCGGCCGCTGATTCAACACCGCGCCGACGAGCAGCCCGCCGTTGCTCCGCCCATGAATGGCAAGCCGTTCCTTCGACGTGTACTTCTCGGCGATGAGATACTCGGCGGCCGCGATGAAATCGTCGAAGACGTTCTGTTTGAACTGCTTCATGCCCGCCTTGTGCCAGGCCTCCCCATATTCGCTTCCACCGCGCAGGTTGGCTACTGCAACTACCCCGCCCATCTCGAGGAATCCGAGAAACAGCGGCTGGAAAGAGGGCGTGACCGCCACGTTGAACCCGCCGTATCCGTACAGCAGAGTGGGATTCCTGCCGTCGAGGTTGATACCTCTGCGATGCACTATAAACATCGGCACCCGAGTGCCATCTTTGCCGGGATAGAACACCTGCCGCGCTTCGAACGCGGACTTGTCGAACGAAACGACCGGCCGAACGAGTGGCTTGCAGGTCTGCCGCGGGTCACGGCAGTCGTAGACGACCTCGGGCGTCGTAAACGAAGTCACTGAGAAGTATCGCCGCGAGTCCTCGGCCAGTTTGATGGCCGCATTTGCAGGCAATCGGACGTCTTGTGAATTCCGCCCGTCAATCGAGACCACCCGGGCGAGGCCGGTTGCGGGGCGCAGGTACGAAAGCACCAGTGAATCGCCGCCGAGAACAGCTCCTTCAAGCGCATGCTCGCTCTCCGGGACGATTTCGCGCCAGGTCTGCCGGTCCGGACTGGTGGGATCGATCGACACAATGCGGCCTCTCGGCGCGTTATACGTCGTGCGGACGATGAAACGTCCTTCTCGCGACCCGAGAAACTCCTGCACCGCGTAGAACTCGGAGATCAACTCATGCGTTTTTCCGTCGTTCGCTTTCAGGTCCTGATAGAACAGCAGCGTCTCAGGCCTCGTGCCTTCAAAAACCGTGATGACGAGGTGCGCTCCGTCGTCGGTGACGTCGGCCCGGAACAGCCAGTTCCTGTGATCGGGCCGGTCGTAGACAAGGCGGTCTGCCGCCTGAGCGGATCGCAGGCGATGGAACCACAGCTGCTGGCCTTCATTGAGACCGGTCAGCGCGGCGCCAGCCGGCTTTGGATAACGGCCGTAATACAGCCCGCTGCTGTCCGCCGCCCAGTCGGGACTTGAAAACTTTATCCAGTCGAGCTCGTCGGGCAGATCGCGTCCGGTCGCCACTTCCCGCACGTACCACTTCTGCCAGTCCGAGCCTGCGCGAGCGATGCCGTATGCGAGCCACTTCCCGTCAGGGCTCGGCTGCCAAACTGAAATCGCGGCCGTGCCGTCAGCGGAAAAGCTGTTCACGTCGAGCAGCACGCGGTCTCTTACGGAGCCTGATTCACGAACGTACAGCACAGGCTGGTTCTGCTGGCCCGTCTGCCGCGTGAAGAAGATGCGCCCGCCGCGTTCTGTGATTCCGGCATAGCCCTCCAGCCGCGGCGGCATTCGCTCGAAGTTCCACAGCCGGTTCATCCGAGCGAGAGCCTGCTCGCGTCCGCCCGCTTTGGCGAACCACGCTTCGGTGTAAGCCTGCTGTGCTTTCACCCACGCGCGCGTCTTGTCGGAATCGAGGTCTTCGAGCCAGCGGTACGGATCCGCGATCGTCGTCCCGTGCAGCACGTCTGTGTGCTCGAGCCTGTGGGCTTTCGGTGTCTCGGCGGCTGTCGCGGTGGACACAAATATCGCAATCAGGAACGTTCGTTTCATGGCGCCGGAACGGGCTGCGCTCAGATCGCGGTAATTTTGTTCGCTGTGAAATCCCACCGCATGCGGCGGCCCTGCCGGTATGCCGCGTTTGCCAGGTGCGCGGCACCGGCGGCCGCGTGTCCTTCGATCGCCGGCTCGCGGCTGGGCGTTCCTTCGCGCAGGCTCCTGATGAAGTACTCGGTGTGGCCGGGCCCGCGCTCGACCTTGAATTCGCTCGGTTGCGGGCGGTTACTCCACATCCCGCGCGGGTTGGCCGGATCGACGCCCTTAGCCTTCAGGTACTCCTCTCGCATGACCTTCGGCCAGGCGATGCTGCTGTAGAACTGAATATCTTTGTCCTCAGGCTCGCCGGTGATGACGATCTTGTCGCGATTCCATACGAGCGTTCCCTCGCTGCCGTAAATGATCATTCCTGGCGCCGGCGCGCTGTTCTTCAGGTTCACGGTGAGCTCGGCCAGGAAGCCCTGCGGGTACTCGAAGACAGAGTGCATCACGTCCGGAACCGTGCGCCCGTCCTTCCAGAACCACAACCCGCCCTGTGAAACGACTGTGTGCGGTGCCTGCACCTGCATGACCTCGTGTAGTGTCGTGAGCATGTGCACGAACAGATCGGTGGCAACACCGCCCGAATACTCCCACCAGCAACGCCAGCGGAAAAACACCTCCGGGCTGAAAGAACGCTTCGGCGCGGAACCCTGAAAGCGCGCCCAGTCGATCGTCTCCGGCGACGCGTCGGGCGGAATCGGATAGAGCCACGCGCCCTCGCGCGAGTTCCGGTGGTTCACCATGCGGATCTGGCTGACCTTGCCGATCGCGTTTGCCGCCATCAGTTCCTTTGCTTTCTGCGCGAGCGCGCTGGTCTTGCCGCCGCTGCCCACCATCAGCAGCCTGCCCGAATTCTTCTCGGCGGCGATGATCTCCGGCCCTTCTTTGATGTTCCAGGTCAGCGGCTTTTCGATGTAGACGTGCTTGCCCGCGGCGAGTGCTTCGAGCGTCATTCGCTTGTGCCAGTGGTCCGGGGTGGCGATGACGATGGCGTCGACGTCTTTGCGATTGAGGACTTCCTCGTAACGACGGGTCGTCTCCATCCGCCCGTTCGTGAGCTCGCGGCCGCGAGTCAGGTGCCCGTCGTAAACATCCGCGGCGGCAACCAGGCGCACCCCTGGTTGCGGTGAAAACTCGTTCATCAACTGGGTTCCGCGGATCCCGATCCCGATGAAGCCGAGCCCGATCTGGTCATTCGGGCCGATACGCGTGTTCAGCGGGGGCGCGGCGTCGCTCGACAGGGTGTAAACCGCCGCTACACCGGCGGCTTTGAGAAATTCACGGCGTTCAGTCATTACCTGCCGTGAGTATACCCCGCATGCCTGACGAAACAGTGATGTTCGTCACAGCGTCTCCAGGTCGGAGGTATCGATGAGGACTATTGCGACCGCATTCCTGGCAGCGGCTCTTGCCTGTACGCTCTCCGCTGACGACAAGTACAAAACAAAGTCAAAAGCCGAAGGCGTCGACCCGATTACGGGCGAAAGCGTGAAGGCGAAGACCAAAACAAAGGTCGACGACGATGGCGACTTGAAGTCTAAGACAAAGGTCAAGAACCAGGGCACCCGCTCTCGAACGAAGCACAAGATCAAGGGCGACGACGACGGGGACTACAAAGAGAAGACGAAGGTCGAGGGTGCCGAAGGCACTTATAAATCCAAAACAAAGGTCGACAGATAATCGTGTCCGGCGGGCTTCAGCCCGCCGGGTCTGAGCTACACCCGGCCTGCGGTTGCTGCCAGGACCCGTTCTTCAGCGTTACGAATACCGTATTTGAGTCATAGTAAGCCGACAGCGGATCGGTCGGGCTCCCGCCGTTCGCCGGAATCGGAATGAGCGCAGTGTACGCCGGCCTGTAATTATCCAGCACGCTAACGAAATTCCGGACATCCTCCCGACTCCGGT
>DASSSG010000373.1:0-2628 GCA_035708545.1 Bryobacteraceae bacterium
GATCGACGGCGGGCCGCCGATCGCGGCCGAGACGGCTTACGATCTGTTTCGCTCGCCGCCGGGGCCGCTCGACCGCGAACACATCACTGAACCGCTCGTCACGGGCATTCGCGTTGTCGACAGCCTGCTGCCGTGCGGCAAGGGTCAGCGTATCGGCATATTCGGCGGGAGCGGCGTGGGAAAGAGCACGCTGCTCGGCTGCATGGCGCGGGACAACTCGGCTGACGTCAGTGTGGTCGCGCTGATCGGCGAACGCAACCGGGAAGTTCGCGGGTTTATCGATCATGAACTCGGGCGGGAAGGGCTGGCGCGTTCGGTGATCGTCGTGGCCACGTCAGATCGGCCGGCGCCGCTGCGCGTGCGGGCCTGCTTCGTCGCCACGGCGATTGCCGAATACTTCCGCGATTGCGGCAAAGACGTGCTGCTCGTCATGGACTCCGTGACACGCTTGGCAATGGCGCAGCGGGAGATCGGCCTGGCGGCGGGTGAACCTCCGAGCCAGAAAGGCTACACGCCTTCGGTTTTCAATCTGCTCCCGAAAGTATTCGAGCGGTCGGGAAACTTCAGAAACGGATCGATCACCGGGTATTACACGGTGCTGGTCGATGGCGACGATTTCAATGAGCCAATCTGCGACGCCACGCGCGCCATTCTCGACGGCCACATTGTGCTGTCGCGCGAGCTCGGCGCCGCCGGCCACTATCCGGCTGTCGACGTCCTGGAGTCTGTCAGCCGGCTCGAAGGCCAGATAGCGCAGGAGGAGCAGAAGGCCGCGGCGAGAAAAATCCGCGAGGCACTGGCGGTCTACCGCCGATCCGAGGACCTCATCAACCTGGGAGCTTACGTGTCGGGGAACAATCCGGTGCTCGATAATGCGCTGCGCGCGCGGGCGGAGATCCTCAATTTCCTGCGCCAGGATACGGAGCAGCAGAGCCCGCTGCCGGAAACCCTCAGCGCCATGCAGCACGTGGCCAGTCTGCTCTGAGATGCGGCGGTTCGACTTCCGTCTCGAGGCGGCGCTTCGCTGGCGCCGCTCGCAGCTGGATGCTGAACAGATCAAGCTGCGCAGTTTATTGGCCGAGCTTGCCGCCATTCAGTCGAGCATCGCGGAACTTGAATCCGCGGAGGCCCCCGAACGTACCTCTGTGCACAGCTCGGAGGCAACTCCTGGCGAACGGGCAGGGCTCGATGAATGGCTGCGCTGGGCACACGCCGAGAGAAGCCGGCTGCTTGCCACTTCCGCTGACTGTGAGCGACGCATCGCAGACCAGCGCGAGGGGGTGGTCGCGGCCCGGCGGCAGGCGGAACTGCTCGAAAAGCTGCGGACCCGAAAACTGAGGGAGTGGACAGGCGAACTCAACCGAGAGATCGAACAGATCGCAGCGGAAGCTTACGCCGCGAGGCGTTCGCAGGCGCTGCTGTGAGCGGCGTACGCGGCGATTGGCGGCGCGCCCAGGAGGAAGACGGCCCCGCGGTGGAGTTTGCATATCTTCACGCGCCGCGCAATGCGCCGCACGTGATGCACGCTTCGAGGTATTCGCTGCAGTTGTCGAGGCAGGACTGAAGGACTGCCGCCCGCGGAAGCGGGTCTCACAGCGCGCGTATCAATGGCGATGCGTGAGGATCTCTGTCGCTCGTTCGACACGCGAGCGCAGCTCGCGAACAGCGGCGGTGAGGGGCGGCACAGCGGTGTTGGCATCTTCAATGCGTCCGGCCTCTAGCGCTTCGCGCACAGCCGGTACTGTCTTGGCGCTGTACCCGGTGTAGACGCCGGGCGCGGCGTATACATGCTTGTACCAGGCTCGGCCGGGCAGGCCGGCTTCGGGTGCGAGCGCGCGTTCCGAGCGGAAGAGAACGCCGTTTACGCGCGCGAGCGTCTGCCGGTCAAGCCGTTGCCACGCGCCTTCGCGGAGCTGCTGCTCCCATTTTGCAGCTGCCTCGCTGAGCTTACCGACTTCTGCTGTCACGTCGTCCAGTTTCACCGCCTCGCCGCCCTTCAGCTCCCGAACCTGGCGCAGTGCGCGATTGATCGCGGTCCCCATGTTCTCGAAATCGAACCCGAGCAGCGGCGCGTCGGCCATGCGCAGGAGGACGGTGGTCATCACCTGCGCGAGTGTCCTGCCGTACTGAAACTCGGTATCGGCGAAACGTGTATACCAATAGATCGTGTCGTAGACCGAGTGATACACGCCGCCGCCGTCGCCCGAGAAACCGGCGTTCACGCTGGCGACGCCCGTGTGGTGATAGAAGGGCACGTAATCGGAACCTGCTCCCAGGGGACCGAGGCGCAAGGGCGATCCGGCCTCAGCCGTTTCGGTGTCCGGCGTCGCCGCCGCGCCCGTCCGCGGGCGCGCACGAGTGAGCAGAGGCTCCCTGCTGACGGGATCGCGCGTGTCGCGCAGCACCTCGCGCATAAAGTCCTCGAGCAGAGGAGAGCCGCCCAGCCTGATGGCTCCTTTGCCGTTCGAATCGGAGTTGAGATACAGAATGGCTTTTTCGGTCAGCTCCCGGCGGTGTTTTTCGACCCACTCGGTTGAGCCGATGAGTCCGAACTCCTCGGCGTCCCACAAGGCGAATTTGATCGTGCGATTCGGCCGCCAGCCGCTGCGGACGAGCTCACCAATGGTT
>DASSSG010000374.1:0-10187 GCA_035708545.1 Bryobacteraceae bacterium
GGTGAAGAAAGTAAAGATTCGTGTCGAGCGAATGCGAGTCGAGCAGAGACATGTAATTCAACTGCCCCGCTCCGCCATGCACTGCCTTCGCCATCCGGTATTTGGCCGGGTCGGTACGGACAATGCGCTGAGCCAATGGCTCACGTGCCGCGACCCCGATTGCGAGCAACAGCGCGAGAACAATCGGTCTCATTGCTGCGTCACGTCGAACAAAAGAACGGTGTAATTCTTTGAGCGCAACGTTCTCTCGATTGTGGGCCATACCTTCTGATGTGTATTGGACGCCACCCACTTCTGCCGCAGTTCTTCACTCTGATACGTAAGGACGAAACGATAATTCACTCCCGGAGGCGCGCTCCCCGCCAGCGCCGAGCGCAGTTTGATCATCTTCACGTCGATAAAGCCCGTGAACTTAGCCGCTGCGGGCCGAAAGATGGTCTCGAAGTTCCTGAGCATCTCTTTTTCTTTCGCCGGATCGACGTCGAGATCAACGTGCAACATTATCGGATGCTTTGCATTGGCGCCGCGTGCAGCTGTGAATGCCGTCGCGGCTGAGATAACAGCCTTCAGGTGTGTTCGTCGGTTCATCAGTGTCCTCTCCCGATCACTGGTAGAGCTGCTTCTGGCCCGCGGCGGCGAGTTTTATCCGATACAATCCCGTTCGCGCTGTCATGTATAACGACTTACCATCATCGCCCCAGCCGCAGTTCGCCGGTACTTCCGGTGGCTTGATTGTCCCCATGTGCTTGCCGTCCGGCGAAAAGACCCAGACACCGCCCGGCCCGGTCGCATAAATATTGCCCTTCGAATCGACCTTCATGCCATCCGGCAACCCTTCTTCTTTTTCGGCAGTCACATCTGCCAGCACTCTGCCATTGCTGACCGTACCATCGGGCGCCACGTCATATCGCATCCAGATCCTGCGTTTTTCATCGGAGTTAGCGACGTAGAGCGTCTTCTCGTCGGGAGCGAAAGCAATGCCGTTCGGCCTCGTCAGATCTTTGATGATGACCTGAAGCTTTCTGTTGGCCAGCTTATAGACGCCGTTGAAAATGAGTTCTTTGGCGGGATCATCGTCCCCTTTCGGAAGTCCGTATGGCGGATCCGTGAAGAAAAGAGAGCCGTCGGACCGGTAAACCAGGTCGTTCGGACTGTTGAGCTTCTTCCCTTCGAATTTGTCGACGACGGTTGTGACTCTCCTGTCAGGTCCGATTCGTACGATACGGCGATTGCCATGCTGGCACAGGAGCACCCCGCCATCTCGATCGGCGGTCTGGCCGTTAGGACCGATAAACCCGCCCGGCGGCAACGCATTCCCGTCATAGCCGCCGGGGTTGAGAATCTCAGTCACTGTTCCGTCCGGCGACCACTGCCGGACCAGATTTCCCACCACATCACTGAACCAAAGCACGCCGTTTGGCCGCCACAGCGGGCCCTCGATGAACTTGAATCCTCCGGCGAGCTTCTCAATACGGGCATCTTTCGGGACGAGTTCATCAAAAAGCGGGTCCAGACGAACGATCGAACCCGACGCGGCAGATTCCTTCGCTGCTCCCGGCGTCTCTCTGGGTCCGGAGGTACATGAGATTGTGAGGATCGCTGAAGCGAGGACGACGATGCACTTGTTCATTGCCATTGACTGGTCCGCGACTGGTCCGCTGATCGAACCGCAGGAAAGTATATCAACGCGCGCCGCGGAATGGGATACAATCGCGCACCATGAGACCTTCCCGCCGCTCTGCAATTGCCGCCATTACCGGAGCTTTCGTCAGTCGCTCGGCCGCCCGTGGCGCTCAGAAGGCCACTGCCTGGGCTCTGATAGGTGACCGCTATCACAATTCGGATTACATCCGAACAGGACTTCAGCGCACGATTGCGAAAGAATGTGAGGTCTCCGTCGACTTCTGCGATGAGACAAAAAATCTCACCTCGGAGACGCTGGACGGTTACAAGCTTCTGATCGTCCTTCGTGATGGCATGATCTGGCCCGACGGGTATCCCGACGAGAATACGAATGCAGCCTGGGTGGCGACGGGCAGGCCGAAGCTGCTGTCGGACCCGCCCGTGCCGCCGAGCTCACCGAAACCGCGGAACTGGATCAAACCCGAACAGGGAAAAGCCGTTCGCCGGTTTGTCGAGAATGGCGGAGCGGCGTTGTTTCTGCACAATACGACGCACGTCGGTCTCAGCGATCCTGACTTCCGCCACGTGCTCGGTGCTGCCTATACGGGACACCCGCCCATTCGCACCTTCAAAGTTAAGGTCAAAAATCCGGACCATCCAGTCACAAAGGGCGTTCGCGACTTCGTTGTTACCGACGAGCAGCACTACATGGAGTATGACAAGGATCCCAGACACATATTTCTCGAAACTGTGAACGAAGAAGGCCTTACTTACGGGAAGTACGGCGCCACCGCTCCCGGCGGCTGGTCTTACGAGTACGGAAAGGGACGTGTTTGCTATCTCTCACCCGGCCACCTACTGACAGTGCTCTGGAATCCTGAATACATCAAGCTCCAGCAGAATGCTGTCCGGTGGCTGCTGAGGCAGAGTCCCTGAACGTCTTTAGGGCACTCAAGGTGCTCGATGAGATGACGAGGCTCAGCACGGAGAATGCTAAGCTTCGAAGCTGAAAGTACGAACGTCCTGGTACCAATACCTGAGGCGCACGCCTTTTCACTGGCTTTTGGCCGCTGTAAAATCGCACCTGGTTTTCAGTACATCATGAAAGTGCAGGGTTAGGCTGGTGAGACGACGGTAAACAGACGTCCGGCCGTTATTCTCTGCGTGGCCGCGTCAGTGGCCCTGGCAATTATCGGAATAGGCGAGGACCGTGTTGCCTTTCTGCGGTTCAGAGAACTTTGTTAGCTCCGCCGCAGCGGCTAGTCCGAGCCTGCCTGCATCGGCGACAGACGCGGCCTGTGCCTCAATGCTCTCTACCGCCGCTTTGGCCGGGTTGGATGCGGCCGTAATGCGTACCTTTGGGAGTCTGTCATTGGCTCGCCGGTTGGAGAAATGAGCGACCTATGCGATTGACGCCTGTACTTGCTTCTCTTGCACTTACCGCCCAAATGGTTCAGGCCGTTACGATCGGACAGATTGATACGTTCGAGGATGGTACGACGCAGAACTGGGTCGTTAACCTCCTGGGCATGGGTACGCATCCGGCTCCGCCCGTCAATCAGCCGAATGGCGGACCGGGCGGCGCGGGAGACAATTTCCTGTTGCTCACATCCTTCGGCGGTACTGGCGCCGGCAGCCGCATGTCGGCGATCAACGTCGCGCAATGGTCCGGGAACTATCTGGCGGCAGGTATTGGGGCGATCTCAATGGACCTGAGGAATCTCGGAAACACAGATCTGACCCTTCGGCTGTTGATCGCCGACCCGATGGGCGGTCCCCCTCAGAACGAGGCGATCTCGCAGGGGGTGTTTCTGCCTGTTGCATCCGGCTGGATGTCGGTGACGATCCCGATCTCGGCCGGCACGATGACGGCGCAGAGCGGCAATGTGGTGACAGCGCTCACTAATGCCACGGAACTGCGCATCTTCCACAGCCCCACAGCCGCTTTTCCCGGCCCGCCGATCGCGGCTTCGCTCGGTGTCGACAATATACAGGCAATACCCGGACCGGCAATACCCGAACCGGCTACGGGAATTATGGCGTCCGCGGGTCTGATTGCGTTGTGTATTACCGCGCGACGATTACTCCACTGAGCGCCGGCAGCGCAGCCTTACTGGCATCGCTAATCAGGTGAAGGACTGCCTCGTGCCGCTGCCAAATTACTTGCGGCTGCACCCTTCCGCGAAGCTCGGACTCGGAAATGGCTTGACTACGCGCCCTCGCCCCCTTGCCTGCCCCCTTTTCTCGCGACTTGATCGGAGATACAATGTCCCGCCATGCGCGTGCGCCTGGTTGCCGTATTGCTGCCTATGTTTTCCTGGACGCTGTCGGCGCAAACCGTCGGCGCGAGCCTGAGTGGGACCGTACACGATCCGAGTGGCGCCGTGATCCCGCGTGCCGATATCGAAATCACGAACACGGGCACGGCAGCCACACGCGTTCTCAAAACCGACGAGCAGGGGCGGTACCGCGACCCGGCGCTGGTGCCCGGCGATTACGAACTGCGCGTCTCTGCACCGGGTTTTCAGACGCTCGTCCGCAGGGGTATCCAGTTGACAGTGGGCCAGGACGGTATCGTCGACGTGACGCTCGAGGTGGGCCGCACCGCCGGTGAGGTCACCGTCACCGCCGAGATTGCCCGCATCAATCTTGCCTCCGGTGCGCTGAGCGGCCTCGTGGATCAGAAGCAGATGCGCGATCTGCCGCTCAACGGCCGATCCTTCCAGCAACTCGCCCTGCTGCAGCCCGGCGTCGGCGCCGCGCTCGCCGCCGGCAACGACGTCGTGGGTGGCCGTACCCCGAAGATCTCGATCAACGGTGCTCGGCCCGAGCAGAGCAGTTTCCTGCTCGATGGCAGCGATATTAACAATGTCTACAACAAGACGCCCGGATCGGTTGCCGGAGTTCTGCTCGGCGTGGAGGCCGTGCTCGAATTTCAGGTCCTCACGAATGCATATTCGGCCGAATTCGGCAGGTCCGCGGGTGGGATCATCAACGCCGTTACGCGCTCGGGCACGAACCGATATCACGGTTCGCTGTTCGAATTTGTCCGCAACTCCGCGTTTGACGCGAAGAACTTCTTCGACCCGGCATCCGCGCCCATCCCGCCATTCAAACGCAACCAGTTCGGCGGCGCGCTGGGCGGGCCCATTCGCCGCGACCGCACGTTCTTCTTCGGCACGTTCGAGTCGCTCATCGAGCGGCTCGGTGTGACCGGCGTCGCTGCTGTACCCGATCTGAATGCGCGTCGAGGCGTCCTGCCGAGCGGCCCCGTCGAGCTGCATCCGCTCATTCCCCGCTACCTCGACACGCTGTTCCCGCTGCCCAACGGCCGTGTGCTCGGCGGCGGCGTGGCCGAATATCTGTTCTCGCGCTCGCAGCCGACCAATGAGTACTTCACGCAGGGCCGCATCGACCACCGCTTCTCTTCGAAAGACACACTGTTCGGCCGCTACACGTTTGATACCGGAAATGTCGACCGGCAGCTGTTCAATAAACCCCCGATCGTGTTCACGAAGGAGCGGTCGCGCAATCAGTATGTGACTCTCGAAGAGCAACATACGTTCACGCCGGCGCTGCTCAACGCACTGCGGCTGAGCTACAGCCGCTCGACGCAGGAGGCCGACAATCAGAGGACGATCTCGATTCCGCCGGAGCTTTCCTGGATACCGGGCGGCAGTTCGGTTACTTCACGATTCAGGGATTGGTTACCGAGATGGCCGGCGACTTCCGGCTGCCTCGGAACGATCATCTGAACAACTGGCAATGGCACGATACCGTGTTCTGGACCAGCGGTGGGCACGGACTGCGCTTCGGTTTCGAAGGCCAGCGGCTGCAGTTCAACCAGAACACTACGAGCCAGCGCGGCGGCATCGTGACCTTCCCGGATCTGGCGAGCTTCCTGCGCGGGCAGCCGTCCTCGGCGGACTTCGCCGTGCCCGGCAAGATCGATCCGATTCGCGGCTACCGCCAGTCCCTTTTCGCCTGGTATGTACAGGACGACTTTCGGTGGCGCCCGAACTTCACGCTGAATGTCGGGCTGCGGTACGAATTCGCCACGACCCCGACCGAGGTAAACGGAAAGATCGCGAATCTCAGGAATGTCATGGACCGGCAGCTCGTAATCGGAGATCCCTGGCATTCAAACCCGTCGCTGAAGAACTTCGCGCCGCGCCTGGGCCTCGCGTGGGATCCGTTCAAAAACGGCAAAACATCGGTGCGTGCGGGCTTCGGCATCTTCTACGATGAGATTCTGCCGAAATACTACTTCTTTTCCGGCAGCCTGAACCCGCCCTTCACGACGCGCACCACGCTTCCGCGGCCGCCGTTCCCGAACATCGTACAGGGATTCGACTTCAATGCGCCGATCAGAGCGCAGTTGCAGACAATCAATTACGATCTGCAGTCGCTGTACCTGCTGCAGTTCAACGCGAGCGTACAGCGATCGCTGCCGGGCAACTGGGACGTAACCATCGGTTATGCCGGTTCGCGCGGTCTGCACTTGTTCCGTATCGGCGACGGGAACCTCGCGCCCGAAATTGTGGTCAACGGGATCAAGTTCTATCAGCCGCAGCTCGGGCGCCGGAACCCGAACTTCACCACGATCACCCAGCGCATCACCGATGCGCAGTCCTTCTATAACGCACTGCAGATCGGAGCCGTGAAGCGCTTCTCGTACGGCCTGCGCGCGCAGGTTTCGTACACGTTTTCCCGATCCATCGATGATTCGAGCGGAATCAACTCGCAGGATTACGACAACAGCGTCACATATGTCCTCGACTGGTACGATCGCAAGGCCGATCGCGGTCTTTCGAGCTTCTGGGCGAATCACGTGTTCACGGCGAACTGGTCTTATGACCTGCCATTCGGTCAGACGCTGAAAGGAGTTGCGGGAGCACTGCTCAGGGGCTGGCAACTGAACAGCATCACTACCGTGCAGAGCGGACACCCATTCGAAGTCCGGCTGGGCACGAACCGCTCCGGCAACCTGAACACCACAAGTTTCTCCTTCCACGAGCGGCCGAACGTCAAGCCGGGATATTCGAACAACCCGATTCTCGGCGGGCCCGAGCGCTACTTCGATTCGAACGCGTTCGAGCTGCAGCCGGCGAACACGCGTGGGAACCTCGGGCGGAACACGCTGATCGGGCCGGGGCTGGTGAACGTGGATCTGTCGCTCGTGAAGGCCTTCGCCCTCGGCGAAAACCGGAATCTGCAGTTCCGGGCCGAGGCCTTCAACATTCCCAATCACCCGAACTTCGCGATCCCGAACTCGGCGAACCGGACGTTCGGGTCGGCAACGGCGGGCAGGATCACCTCGATTGTCGGAATTCCCCGGCAATTGCAGCTTGGGTTGAAGCTGAACTGGTGAAACGTCGCGGCGACAATGATAGATTCTCAGGAAGTATGAACCGCAGGGAATTTCTCGCCACCGGAGGTGTCGCCATGTCAGCGCAGGCCAGCGCGGCCGACGCGAAGAGATCCATTCTGGTGCTTCGCCGTTATCAGCTTCGCAACACCCCCGACAATATGGTCCGCCGCATGCAGGATTTTCTTCAGCAGAGCCTGATCCCCGCTCACAAGCGGCTGGGCGTGGGTACCGTCGGGGCATTCACCAGCCTGATCGCTCCGGACAGTCCGTTTGTCCTGCTGCTGTTCAGCTATCCAAACTTCGCCGCGCTCGATACAGCAATAGACAAAGTCGCTGCCGATAAGGAGTATCAGAAGGACTGGGAATCGTACGCCGCCGGGCCGTTGCAGTTCGTCCGCTATCAGAACTTCCTTCTGCGAGGATTCCCGACGTTCGGGAGCATCGAAGTACCACCCAAACCTGCCGGCGCGCCGCGAATCTTTGAGCTGCGGACCTACGAATCGAATAATCCGGTCACGCTCGCGCGCAAGATTCGCATGTTCGGCGAAGGAGAGATCGATCTGTTTCGTAAACTCGGCATGCTCACGGTGTTCTTTGGCGAGACCGTGGCCGGAGACAACATGCCTAATCTCACTTACATGGTCGGTTTCGACAATCTCGCCGCCCGCGAGAAGATCTGGGGGGCGTTCGGATCGAGCCCGGAGTGGAAGAAGCTGAGCTCGCAACCCGGCGTAAGTGACGCCGAAATCGTCTCCAACATCAGCGCGTCGATACTCCGTCCGCTGCCCTTTTCCGATATCCGCTGATCCGGTCGCGCGTCGGATAAGCAGGGATGCTCCGCCGGTCGTTTCTCGCGCTTGCCGCATCGCCACTGCTGCATGCACAGTCGCGGCTGAGTCTCGGTAAGGAGCCTGAGGCCGAAATCGAAAGGCTCGTGGCCGCGGAAATGGACATCCAGAAATTGCCGGCCGTGTCGATCGCCCTCGCGCTGGCTGAAGACGCCGTCTGGACAAAGACGTGGGGCGTCTCCGATCTGGAAGACGGCGCGCGGGCGACTCCCGCAACAGTCTTCCGCACCGCTTCGATTGCCAAGCCCATCACGGCCACGGCGATCCTGCTTCTGGTCGAGCGCGAATGGCTCGACCTCGATGCCGACGTGCGGACGTACGTGCCGGAGTTTCCCGAAAAGTCCTGGCCTGTCACGCTGCGGCAGCTGCTGGGCCATCTCGGCGGTATCCGCGCGTACCGCGACGCTGCCGAGACAAACAGCACTCGCCGCTACGGCAGTCTGCTCAATGCGCTCAGCGCATTCGCGAACGATCCGCTCGTCCACCAACCCGGCACCAGGTATCTCTATTCGAGCTATGGGTTCGTTCTCGCGGCGCTCGCCGCAGAACGCGCCGCCAGCACGCCATTTTCGAAGCTCCTGCGTGAATCCGTGTTCGCGCCGCTCCGCATGACGTCGACACAGCTCGATGATGCACAAGCGATCATCCCCAACCGTGCGCGTGGATACGTGCTCGGCGGCGATGGGGTCATGCGAAATGCACCGTACCTCGACACGAGCGGGCGCTGGCCAGGAGGCGGTCTCGTCTCCACGCCCGAGGATCTGGTCAGGTTCGCCGCGGGCCTGCCGAAGCTGCTTCGGCCGTCGTCGCTGCAACTCATGTGGACGCCACAGCAGACGCGTGAACGCCGGTCGACGGGGTACGGACTCGGGTGGGGAATCGCGCCGTTCGACGGGCGCCGTCACGTTACGCACAGCGGCGCGCAGTCGGGTTTCGCATCGGTCCTTCGTTATCTTCCCGATGATCGCATCGCACTCGTGATTCTCGTCAACCGCCAGAACGCACAGCATATTGCGCTCGGCGATGCGATTCTGCGGCTGGTCCTCTCCGCAACTCCGCCAGCTTCGCCCGTACCAGCCGCAGATCGTCGACCAGATGCCCGTACGCGGCGGCCTGCCGTTCCGGATCGGGGACCCGGAGCACGAACGACGGATGCAGCGTCAGCAGCAGTTCCGCTCCCGACGGGTGCGGCATCCAGCATCCGCGTTCCCGAGTGATCGCGCACTGCCTGCCGGTCAATGAGAGCGCCGCGGTCGCGCCCAGCGCCACCAGTACTCGTGGCCGTACCACTTCGATCTGAGCATCGAGCCAGGGCCGGCACGCCGCCACCTCGGCCCGGCTCGCCGTCTTGTGGATACGGCGCCTGCCTCGTTCCTCAAATTTGAAGTGTTTGACCGCACCAGTTAAGTAAATCTCGCCCCGATCCACACCCGCTTGCGCCAGGGCGTGGTCCAACAGCTGCCCCGCCGGTCCGACGAACGGCCGCCCCGTGCGATCCTCGTTCTCGCCCGGCTGCTCGCCCACAAACATGGCAACCGCGTGTTCAGGACCTTCGCCGAAGACCGGCTGCGTCGCGGAACAATACAGGTCGCAGGCGCGGCAGTTGTGAATCGCCCGTCTCAGCACCTCGAGCGTGGCTCCTGCGGGGATGTAATCGTGTGCCGGCCGCGGCTGGGCGGCGCGCATATCGCTCTCGCGAGCTGCGGATGAACCAACGAGCTCGCTGATCGTCCGCGTCTCCGGCAACGTGGCCCGGTATCGTACGGGCACGTGCTGCCGCAGCAGATCCGTGTCCAGGCGCGCCGGGTCGAATGTCGCAGCGTAATACGCGCGCCAGAGAGCTTCGAGTTCGTCGTCCTCCGGCGCGGACGTGCGTGGGACGCCGGAAGCGAAGCGCAGCTCACGCAGATCCCAATACGCGCAGCGATCCGGAGTCAGAATCGACCAGCGCATCGCGTTGAAGCGCTCGACAAACCACGGCGCGGTGCGCTCGACCACATAGTGGTCCGGCCGGTACCATGCAATGTAGTGTGCCTGCCCATCCCGGTCGACCTTCCGAAACCGCGCAAACGACTGCATCCGGTGGCTGTCGCGGCCCACGTCGCGCTCCATCGCGTAGAGCCGATTGACCTCGCCGTCACAGGGGATTTCGAGCAGATGCGGAATGCCGTGCCTCAGCCGGTACAGAACGCTGTAGAGCAGAGACCAGCGCTGTTCATCGCGATGACAGGCGACAGTGGCCGCGATCTCGAAGAAGCGCCGCGGCACGCGGGCCGCCTCGCGCGAGACCGCGTCGCCGGCGGTCGTGGACAGCGGCGGTTGCGCGTCGTCCCAGAACGCCTCAT
>DASSSG010000375.1:0-7162 GCA_035708545.1 Bryobacteraceae bacterium
CTGAATATCGACCACGGACCTCCTTCTATCTTAGGCCCTCGCCACGTTCGCAGAGGAGCCCTGATGATACAGTACGTTCGCGGTGAGAATCGTCTCAGTTGACACATCTGCGATATCTATCCCTCTCGAGGTTCCTGTTGCCGATGCGGTCCGCAACATCACGCATCGCGACCATCTGATCGTGCGCATCCGGACCGATGACCAACTGGAAGGCATCGGTTTCACGCTCGGCTACGACGCGAGCGTGGCGATGGTATCGCTCGTCGAGACGATCTTCCGTCCGATTCTGCTCGGAGCGGACGCCTTCGCGGCAGAACACCTGTGGGCGGAAATGTATCGCCAGTCGATTCAGGCGGGCCGCCGCGGAGCGGCCCTGCGGGCGATCAGCGCAATTGATATAGCGCTGTGGGACCTTCGCGGCAAATTCACGCGGCTGCCCGTCATGGCGCTGCTCGGAGTGCATTCCACGCGGCTGAAGTGCTACGCGACGGGTGGGTATTATCGCGCGGGATTCACGGAAGACGATCTCGTGCGCGAGATGGAAGGCTACATCGAGCAGGGCTTTCGCGCGGTGAAGCTGAAGGTCGGCAAGTTGTCTGGCCGCGAGGACGCGGCACGATTCGCCCGCATACGGCGGGCGCTCGGCGACGATATCGACATCCTGCTCGATGCCAACGGTGGCTGGTCCGGCGCGCCGGCCGCAATAGCCGCCATGCGCAGGCTCGAAGAATACCGTCCTTACTGGATCGAGGAGCCGGTTCGCGCGGACAACCTGCACGCTATGGCGCAAGTCGCGGAGGCGCTCGACACGCCGGTCGCGACGGGTGAGCTGGAGGCGACGCGCTGGGCATTCGCCGAGCTGCTGGAGCGCCGCGCGGCCGACATCCTGCAGCCGGATGCCACGGTGGCGGGAGGCGTCTCGGAGTGGATGAAGATCGCCCACTTGGCTGCGGCTTTCGATGTTCCGATAGCTCCGCACTACAACTGGGACATACACTCCCAGCTCGTCGCCGCAATCCCGAATGCGTTGTTCATCGAGTATTTCGTGCGGACCTCGGGAGTGAAACTCTTCGATGAACTGCTCGAGAATCCCATGTCCGCGAAGGATGGGTTTGTGGAGCCGCGCAGCGAGCCCGGTTTCGGGCTCGTATTTCGCGATGATCAGCTCGAGCGCTACCGGATAGCCTGAACCGCTCGACCGCTGCTCGATGGCCGGTGAAACCTCGATCCGGCGGGCAAACGTCCCGAGGATATGGTCCGTCAGGGTGGTATCCTGCGGGCCTGACAGATGTTCACGTGGATTTGTCCGAAATGCGGCGCTGAGGTGCCGCCCGCATACAGTGAGTGCCCGAATTGCGCACCTGCGGCCGAGAGCACCGCGACCAGACCGCCCGCTCCGGTTGCGAGTTCGCCTGCACCTTCCACCGAGGCCGTCCGTACGGCATCGGCTTATGTGCCACCCGTGCCCCCGCCGGCGGCGGCTACCGCCACGCCGACCTGGTCGACTGTGCATTACACACGCGTGGTGAAGCCGCGGCGCATGCCGGCGTGGCTGTCCGCGGCCGCGGCCATGCTGGTGGTAGCGGCGGTGCTGGCGGCAATCTATTTCCTGGTACCGAAAACCCGAGGTACAGCGGCGGCTGTGCCCGCTCTGCCAAAAGCAGAACCGACACCGGCGCCGTCCGGCGTCAGCGGATTATCGAATACTGTCGAGCTGACCGGTTTCCGGATCAACGAAGACCGCAACCAGCGCGTTCAGATCAAGTTCCTCGTAGTCAATCATTCCGCGGCCGAACTTCCCGAGACGAAACTGCAGGTGAGCCTGAAACGCGATCGCGAGGAAATCATGAGCTTCCCGCTCACGCTGCCCTCGCTTGCGCCCCAGGAGTCGCGAGAGATCACCGCCACAACGAAAACGCGGCTGCGCACGTATGAGCTGCCGGACTGGCAGTTCATCCGGGCCGAGATACGGGATGTACCTGAAACGCAGCGCCGCTGACATGTCAGAGAGGCGCGATTGCGAGCGTGACCGGCTGCCGCCCGGGGAACCGATAGCCAGTGATCGGCAGCGCCCGCAGTGGCCCTCGATAACGAGGGTCAACCGTCGCTCGAATCAGAGCCACTTCTCCGGCCAAACCGGGAAACGCACCGAATGAAACAGAGCCGTCAACCACGCCTCCCAGCGGCCCGAGTCCGGCATGATTCCCCGGGTCAATTCCGTTGGCCGGAATCGTCACAACGGATCCAGGGCGAGCGGGATTCGCCGGCGAATTCAGTGTTCCGTCCTCGTGGAGGGCAAGGACCTGACCAGTGCCCGATCCGTCGGCTGAGTAGAGCCACACTTCCGGCTGACCGGCCGGCATGAGTACCTCATTCGAGCGCCTGCCGTCCTCCAGTTCGACCGAAATCCGGAGCTGGCTGGCAGCGACCGTGGGCGGAACTGCGATAATCTCCCCATCGTCGATCGTAATCGGCGCGACTGAAGTATCGCCGAACCACACCTTCGCTCCCGCCGTAAAGCCTGCGCCCAGCAGCGACACACGCTGGCCTGCGGCGATGGGCGTTCCCGTGCGGCTGGCCGCATTGACGATGGCATCGAGACGAGCCGAAAACTGCCCCGCTTCGGAGTAGCGGAAGCGATAAATCAGCACATCGGAATCGGAGCGCGGGATGTCGCTGCCGCCGTAACCGGACGGGCCGATCGTATGAGCTGCGACCACCGGTTCGCCAAAGGCGTCGAGTGCCACCGCGACAGTATTGATCCGCTCGCCTCTGCTGAGGTATGTCGAATACGCGAGCTCGGAGCCGTCGGCCAAGAGCGCGGTCGCGAATCCATTCTGTCCGAACAGCGGCAACCCCGGGCCGTAGACAGGAATGCGGGTAGGGAAGGCGCGTGAACTCGTATTGCCCGCCGCGATGGCGCGCCCGTCCGCGGTCACTGCGAGGGCCCGAATGGAATCCCCGCCGTCGCCGCCGAGCAGAGTCGAGTAGAGAATCTGGCTCGCGTCGGCGTTGAACTTCGTCACGAATGCCGGATTCGCCCAGCAGCCCTCAACGCCCGACCCGAGCAGGCTGAACCCACACATGGTCGGCAGAACGCTGATCTGAAAAGCGCCCGGCGTCGTGTAGAACGTCCGCGTGTCGGCGCTGCCGCCCGCGTACAGGTTGCCTGCGGCATCCAGCGCGACAGCGTTGACCGTTGCTCCGTCCAATCGCGTGGAGTAGACCAGACCAGTGCCGGACGGATTGACCTTCCATATGTATGTTCCGCCAACGTAGGCATTCCCATCGGCGTCCGCGGTGACCGTATTCGCTGCAATGCCGAGATTCTGGGGTGCGTTCCCCAGCAGTGGTGAGAGGACGGAATATGAGCCGGGCGCGAGAAACGTTCCGTACGCAACGCGCGAGCCGGATGGCTCGATCTTCAGCAGGAACGGATTCGGCGCGGTGCCCTGCGCTTCACCCAGGTATGCGCCCGTGGTAGTCGGAATCGACCGTCCCGCGTTGCCGGTGATGTACGCCGCTCCGGCGTTGTCCGTCACGATGCTGCGCGCTGTCGCGTCTGAGGCATAGACGGTCGAATATACGAGGCGATGGCCGTCCCCCGACACCTTCGCAACGAACGACTTCATTCGCGGTTTGTCAGATCGAGCAAGCGCGATTCCGACCGGAAAGTCATCCGAGCTCGAGGTTCCGATTACATAGATATTTCCGCCGTTATCGGCTGCCATCGCGGTAATCGAGTCATCATGCAGACCGCCCAGGAAGGTCGACCAGATCACCTCGCCCGTGGGGCTGAGCTTCGCCACGAATCCGTCAAAACTCCTGCGAGCAATGGCGAAGTAATCCGCCTGCCCGCTGATGGCAGCCGCGACAGCTCCACCCGTAAGCTGAGGCAGACCGAGATGGCTGATGCGTACCCAGCTCGCTCCCGCATCATCCGATCTGTAGATCGCCGCCTGCGGATCGCCGCACATGCGGAGATAGATGGAACCGGTTCGGACATCGACGCTGAGCGGTGAGTCGATCCCCGAATACGCGTCACGGCACGGGAACTGCTCCGGAAGCGAGAAGACCTGCCAGCTGGCTCCGCGGTCGCGCGTGCGCCGAAGCACGTTGCCATACAGGAACAGAGCTTCGCCGGAGGGAAGTACAGATATCGACGACGCGGAAAAGGGCACTGGGACCGACATGTCCGGTGACGCCGGATCGGAGAGCTTCGTCCAGTTCGCGCCGGCGTCATCTCTCCGGTAGTAGCCATGGTGTCCGGCGGCGTACATCACACCCTCGCGGCTCGGATCGAACGCGAATTGCGTGAGATTGGCTTCGACGCGGCTCCACGTCGCGCCTCCGTCCACAGAATGAAAACCGTACAGAAAACTCCATTGCGGCGAGTGGATCAGACCAGGCGCCCAGAGCGACAGCGGATTCTGCGGGTCAGCGACTACGTTCAGAAGCTCCTGCCCGTCGATGCGGATGCGAGTCCAGGAGCGGCCAGAATCGCCGGAGCGGAACAGGTACTGTGGATTGAACCTCGGATACCGATTGCCCTCGCACACGACGTAGAGCGTGCGCGCATCGCGAAGCGAAACCACGATCTGCCGGCAATCGGCGTCAGCCGGCCAGTCGGCTTCCAGGCGCTGCCACGTGTCTCCGCTGTCTCGCGATTCCCACACGGCGCGATCAAAGGCGGCAAACACGCGGCCGGCGCGCGTTGAATCAGCGGCGATAGCCGAAACGGCTCGGTTGCCCGGCGGGTACAGAGCAGTCGCCGCCGATCCCTGGAAGCGGTACAGGTACGCACCCCCGGGACGCTGCTGGAGACCGCTGGCGGGGAGATCCAGCGACGCTGTCGTGCCGGCAATCAGGTAATTACCTTCCTGGTCGATGGCGAGGCCGGCGACCGTGTCCTGCTCATTCCCACCGAACGTGATCACGTTGAGCGTCGGTGTCTGCGCATGCGCCAGCTGCAGCATCACGGCGACCCCAAGAATTGCCCGCACGTAAGCCAGATTACCGGACTTCGAGTGCCTCGCGCTCCGCTTGTGTATACCGGCAGCCCGCATCGGGTGTGGCGACACCAATGCGCTGCAGGTTCAGACGTGCGGCGAACAGGCAGGGATCACGCGCGAGAGCGCGCTCGAAATCATGCCGGGCGGCGTCGGACTGTCCGAGCAGAAGCAGAGCGACGCCGCGATTGCTGAGCGCTTCCGCATCGTTTGGCTCGAGTGCGAGTGCGCGGCCGAATTCGGACAAGGCCCGCGCCGGTTGTCCCGCGGCGATCCACGCTCGGCCGAGTTCCGAGGCAACGGCGGCGTCGTTCGGCGCGATCGCTTTTGCTTGTTCGAGCAGCCTGACCGCGCGCTCCGGACTGACATTGCGGGCCAGGTGAATACGCGGGCGCACCTTCTTCGCGCCTTTTGCGAGAGCGTCGGTCCAGAGCGCTTCCTCCGTTCGCCAAACCTGCGTGCGTGCCGCGCTGAGCCCGATCCAGAGGAGCGCCACGGCAACGAAGAGTTTCGGATGACCCCAGCGCACGAACAGCAGACCCACGCATGCGCCAAGCATGAGCGCGGGCAGATACATCCGGCGATCAGCCGCGAGATCCGCGGCGGGGAAGATCGACGAACTGGGCAGCAGCAGAATGATGGCTGCAATCGCCCAGCGACGGCCGGGGAATGGAATCAGCAGAAGCAGCAGTGGAAGTCCCCATGCTCCTGAGCCGCGGCGAATCTCGGGATCGAAACTGAAGCCGGCCGGCAGCAGGAATTGCCGCAGATAGCGGACAACGACATCACCTTGCCACGAAAGATACTGCAGCGGCGTGTAGCCGGCATGAGGACCGGCTCCGGAGCCCGGAGTCACTGTCGCCGCATACAACGACCATCCGCCCGCGAGGATCGCGAGCGCGAGCATCACAGTGATCGCGCGCCATCGCCGCGGTTCCGTGACCACGAGCGCGAGCGGGAACGCAATGACCTCTTCTTTCCCAAGCAGTGCCACGCCGAACCAGACCACGGCGCGCCACGGATGACCGCCGGCCCAGGAGCGAAGCGACAGGATACAGAACAGGGTGGACAGCAGCGTCGCACGCGCGAACACGTAATTGACGGCTTCCGCCTGTATCGGGTGGAGCGCAAAGGTCGCGGCGGCGATCAGCGCCGCCGGGCGAGGCAGCAACCGTTCGAGAGTCTCGGCGGCCAGCCATACGGCCGCCAGATGAATCGCCAGATTAACGGCATGCCAGCTCAGCGGTGCGTCACCGGCGAGACGCCAGTTCAGCCAGAACGTCAGGTATGTGAGCGGCCGTGTGAGGATGGCAGGCGGCGCGCCGCCGAGCAATGAGTAGTCGTCGAGGTGGAAGCTGCCGGAGAGGCTCGCGCCAAAGCCGGCCAGAGCCGCGGCGACGAGTAGCAGGCGTTCGCGCAACGCCCTTTATGGTAGCCTCGTAGGTTCGATGCAGCCGCCCGTTCCGCGCAAGCTCGTGCCGCGCCCGAAAAACGCTGCGGAGCGGAAAGCGCGGTTAGACAGAATTCTCGCGGAGTTGAACAAGCTGTACCCGAATGCCACGTGCGCCCTGAATCATCGCAACGCCTGGGAGTTGCTGGTTGCGACGATCTTGTCGGCGCAATGTACTGACAAGCGGGTGAATGAAGTCACTCCCGCGCTCTTCAGAAAATACCCGACGATGAAGGACTTCGCTCACGCGAATCAGGCCGAGATGGCCGCCGATCTGCGGCCGACGGGCTTTTTCAATAACAAGGCGAAGTCGGTCATCGGAGCCGCCAGGAAGATACTCGCCGATTTCGGAGGCAAGGTCCCGCGGACGATGCAAGAGTTGCTGGCGGTGCCCGGCGCGGCACGCAAGACGGCCAATGTGGTGCTCGGAACGGCATATGGGATTCCTTCGGGTGTTGTGGTCGATACGCACGTTCAGCGGGTCACTCTCCGCCTCGACCTCACTAAGAACGACGATCCCGCGAGAATCGAGAAAGACCTGATGAAAGCTCTCCCGCAGGAGCAGTGGATTCTGTTCTCGCATCAGGTAATTCATTTCGGCCGAAACATTTGTGTCGCGCGGCGCCCGAGGTGTGAAGAGTGCCCGATCGACCCCGTATGCTACGCGAGGGACAAAGTGGCATGATTTCAAGACGCGCATTTC
>DASSSG010000376.1:0-7983 GCA_035708545.1 Bryobacteraceae bacterium
ATGACGCTGGTTGAGCGCGATCGCCTCATCGAAGAGGTCCTCGATGAGGTCTTCGGTCTCGGTCCGCTCGAGCCGCTCATGAAGGACCCTGCGATAAGCGACATCCTCGTGAACGGATTCGACAGCGTGTATGTCGAAAAGAACGGCCGGATGGTCGAAACCAGCGTCAGGTTCCGCGACCAGGCGCATGTGCGTATGGTCATCGATCGCATCGTCTCCAACATCGGACGGCGGATCGACGACTCCTCGCCGATCGTCGATGCACGGCTTCCCGACGGTTCACGGGTCTGCGCGGTGATCCCGCCGCTGTCACTCATCGGCCCTGTGATGTCGATCCGGCGCTTTGGCCGCAAGCTGCTCGCCAGCGACGATCTGATGAAAAACCAGACGCTGACTCCGGGGATCCTCGAGTTCCTGAAGGGCGCCGTGGAAGCGCGGCTGAACATCGTCATTTCGGGCGGCTCGGGTTCAGGCAAGACGACGCTGCTCAATACTCTGTCCAGGTACATTCCCGAAGAAGAGCGTCTGATCACGATCGAGGACACGGCCGAACTCCAGATCCAGCAGACGCACGTGGTGCGGCTCGAGACCCGGCCGATGAACATTGAAGGCGCGGGCGCCGTCACCCAGCGCGATCTCGTCATCAATGCGCTTCGCATGCGTCCGGATCGAATCATCATCGGCGAGTGCCGGGGAGCCGAGGCACTCGACATGATGCAGGCAATGAACACTGGCCACGACGGTTCGATGACGACATGTCACGCGAACTCCGGCCATGACGCATTTTCGCGGCTCGAGACGATGGTCATGATAGCGACATCGAGCATGCCTGACACCGTGATTCGGCAGATGCTGGCGTCGGCCATTCACCTGGTCGTGCATATCGCGCGCCTGAATGATGGCACGCGTAAGGTAACCTCGGTCAGCGAAGTGGTTGGCGCGCGCGAAGACTCGGTCGAGATTACGGAGGTTTTCCGCCTCGACCGCGAGGGTATGGGCGATCGCGGGCGTATCACGGGACGGTTCCGCGCGACCGGTTACGTTCCACAATGCCTCGACCGGCTCAGGGCCTACGGCGTGCGCATCTCGCCGTGTGTATTCGAGGAGGTCATCGAGCTGGCCTGATGTTTGTTTTCATCGCGTTCCTGATCTTCTTCGGTGCGTTGCTCGCCGCCGCCTGGTACGCTTTCGTCGTGCCGCAACAGGCGGCGAACGGGGTGCTGCTCGGACGCATGCGCGAGCTGCGCGCCCGCAGCGGAATGCGCGCGCGAACGGCTTCCGATCTGATCCGGCGGGAAAACCGCGGCCGGCTCGCGTTCGTGGGCGATTTCGTCGCGTGGATTGGATTGCTGCGGCGGCTGCAGGAGCGCATCGATCAGGCAAACCTCGGCTATCGGGCTGCCGAGGTTTTCACCGTCATTGTCGTCACGCTGGTACTTGCCTATGCGGCTGCATCCGTAGTCATTCCTGTGCTGTTGCTGCGCATCCTGGCCGCAGCGGGGCTGGCAGCCGCGCCCTTGCTGTATATCGAGTGGAAGCGCACGAAGCGGCTGCGGCAGCTCGAAGAGCAGCTTCCCGACGCGATCGATCTTTTCAACCGCTCGATGAAGGCGGGACACAACATCCATGCGGGGCTGGAGACGATCGCCAGCGAGACCTCCGATCCGATCCGCTTCGAGTTCCGGACGGTGATCGAGGAGCTTGCGCTCGGTTCGCCGATCGAGGCTGCGCTGCACAATCTCGGCCGGCGCGTTCCTCTGATCGACATGCGCTTTTTCGTTATCGGCCTCATTCTGCAGAGGCAGACGGGCGCGAACATGGTCGAGGTGCTGGAGAACCTGTCGCTGCTTGTGCGCGAACGCCTGAATCTCGCCGCGAAACTCAAAGCCGCTACCGCGCAACAGCGGTTTTCGGCGGCCCTGCTGTGCGCCATGCCGGTCGCATTTGCGATCGGGCTGTGGTTTCTGAAACCCGAGTACCTCGAGCTGCTCTACACCGATCCGACGGGAAGTAAATTTCTGACCTATGGCGTCGTCTCTGAGATCGTCGGCATAATCGCCATCCGGCGGATCGCGAATCCGAGGTTCTGACGTGGTACCGCCGATCCTTTTCTTTCTCGCTTCGGGCCTGATCATAACGGCCGCAGTGTGGGCAGGCCTGCAACTGCTGCGCCCACAGGAAAACGCACTCGCCGACCGTCTCGAGGAGCTTCAGCAGAGTGCGACGGGCAACGGCACCCGCAGCCTCCGCCGGCGTGCGGGTGGCGGCGTGCTCAACAGCATCCTGTATCTGATCAGCGTTTTTCCGGGTGGTGACGACTGGCTGCGCGGCAGCGAGAAGGAACTCGCGCAAGCCGGTATTCGCAACAAGCAGGCCCTGGCGTTCTACGCGATTGGCCACATCGTTTTTATGGGTGTGATGCTTGGCGGGATGGCGTATCTCCAGCGGAACAACGGCCTTCCGCAGAAGTTCGGCGGAATGGCGGCAGCATTCATTCTCGGCTATCTCCTGCCGGCGCAGGTTCTTCATCGTCTGGTGCGGCGATACCGGCGCAAGCTGCAGGACGCGCTGCCGGACACCGTCGATCTGCTCGGCATCGTGCTTGGAACGGGTCTCGCGCTCGATCAGGCGCTGCTCCGGGTGGCCGAGGAGATGCAGTTCGTTTACCCGCAGCTGGCGGGCGAATTCTACACAGTGGTGATGCAGGTGAAGGCCGGACAGGACCGCAGCCGTGCTTTTCAGCAGCTGGTCCGGCGCACGGGAATTGACGACATCAAGGCGCTCTCCGCGATGATCGTGCAGAGCGAGCGCTTCGGCACGAGTCTCTCGCACGCCCTCAAGGTATACGCCGAGGCGTTGCGAACGCGGCGCAGACTGCGCGCAGAAACGGCGGTCGCCAGAGCCGGAATCAAGATGTTGTTCCCGATCGTGTTGTTCATCCTCCCCGCCCTGTTCGTGGTGACGCTCGTCCCAGGCGTGCTCAGCGTGCTGCGCGATCTGCGCGGCGGCATCGGCGCTCGCTGAGAATTCCGCGCAGCATTGCCTCATTCCAGCGACTGATGCTGCAGATGAGGTGAAGAGTGAGCTCGTGCAAGGGTCCATCGTGTGCTTCCGAAAGTGCGCCCGGGCCTTCACGAGTGAAGCAGAAAGGAGGCACAGTATGTGGTACTCGGACTCGTTCTCAAGTTTGTCGGACGAGCTCACAGCGGATCCCGTCGACGTTAGTTGCGTGGCTGCGGGACCGGAGGCGCAGCTCCGGTCCCGCGACCAGCCTATCGTCGCTCGCACCCGCGTTCAATACCTCTCGTTTGAGAGAGGAACAGGTTGCGGCGCATGAGAGGTGGTCGCAACCGTGCGCGCCTCGGCCGCTGGTCGATCCCGGCGGTCACGCCTGCGCTGCTCTCGCGAGCCGATCCATGATCGTGTGGTCAGTGCCGAGTTTGCACACCGCTCCGCAGTACTGGCGGAGATCGGAGAACAGGATATAGCGGATTCCCATGCTTCGGGCCGCAAATGCGGGCCTTCGCAGCTGCGACTCGACCTCACGTTTACGTTCGTCGGGTACAACGAGTAGAGAGCCGGCAACTCGCACTGCCCTGCCAATGCCAGATCGGTCAGACGAAGAATCCCGGAATAGATCGATGTGCTTTTCTCCACCTCGAACGCGGCGACGACCCGGTTCGTGCCCTTTGACAGCCACAGGACGTCAATGAGGCTGATCGTGGCCTGCGTATCTTCATTCGCAGCGATCGGCGGCAGATCCGGCAGCGATAACTCTGCGAGTGATCGACCGGCCCACGAGCGGGAGCGGTCGTTCGCGGCTGTGCAGACGTCGTAGCCGAAGCGAGCGGCCGATCGTTAGCAGGTGCGCCTGTAGTTCCGCGTGCTCGCTTTCGGCGCGCTGATCGCTGAGAATCTCGTTGTGCCGCCGCGCGATGTTCTTCTCGATGCTCGCCAGTTCCGCGTCATGTTCCAGCTCCGAAGCGTTGAACCGCCGTCCCTGCCCAACCTCAAACAGTAAGCCACTTAAAGCGCCGAGGTCGGTTGACAAGATCCCCTTATACCGGCAGTTGACGCTGAGCATCTTCTGCCGCATTGCCATGTAGCTGTCCCATGACCCCAGCTTCCCGCGTTCGCCGAAAATTCGGTTGTATCCATGCAGAATGGCGGTATTGAACGGCGGCAGGAGTGTGGGATGGAGGAAGTACAGGATATTGGCGACCCGCGGGCCCGAGGCCTTTGATGCCGAGCGACGCCAGTTGAGAGATTTCAATAATAAGGCGTTCCTCGGGAGTCGTCTCGAGGCAGGCAGCGAGAAATCGACCGAACGCCGCCTTGTTCGCCTCGTTCTCATAAATATCGGGAATCCGGAGCTTCGGTTTCCAGTAGAACGGGTGCGCAGCTCCTTCGAAGACCTGCTTTTGTTCCGTGATGGCATTCAGGACAATCTCGAGCGACGATCCTTTGAAATCGCAGCCGAAGCGGCCTTCGCGAATTTCCGTGACGCACTGCTGCACACCCTGACGTATCGACCTGAATGCTTTCAGGCGTTGCGCGTCGTTAATGAACCAGGCGTTGTACACCGACTCGGGCTCGGACCTGTACTCGCGTATTCAGGGATTCGAGATTCACTTCCATAGGCTGGCAATATTTATATCGAAACTTCAGGCCAATGTGATCAGGTGCGGGCTGTTTGGGTGGCGTGCACCCGTGTTCCGGCGCGGCCGATCCTGCATCGCCCGGCAGGGTACCGGTGTTTCGCGGCGTGATTCCGCGCGTCGTGCCGCCCCACCCGCCTCACCCGTAAACCTCGTCCAGGGTCGTGAAGAACGCCTCGACATCGGCCGGCCGAGTATGGATGTGCGTGGAGATACGCACGCGGTCAGCACCGCCGCTGATCCAGATGCGCCTGCGCGCGCAGGCCTCAAACAGCGGCTTCGTATCGCCGCGTCTGATCCGAAATGTCACCATTGCGCCGTACATACGCTCGTCGCCAGGCGTGAGCAGCTCGACGTATGTTCGGGCGGCGGCCTGTTTGCGCACTCCCTGCGCAAGCGAGTGGATGCGATCAAAGATGACCTCCGGACCGAGCGCCTGGTGGAAGCGCAGCCCAGCGCGCAGACCGTCGAAGATGGAAATGTTGTTCGTGCCATAGCGCATGAAGCGGCCGGCCTTCAGCGTCCTGTCATCCCAGCCGCCGGTCTCCACATTCGGCCACAGCCGATCGAGCATCGACTCGCGTATATAAAGAAGACCGCAGCCGGGCGGCGCGAACAGCCATTTGTGCGGGCTGCCGGCGAAGAAATCGCAGTTGAATTCGGAGATCCGCAGCGGTATCTGGCCGTTCATGTGAGCGCCGTCGACAACGCTGATTACGCCTTTCGCGCGTGCCGCCTCGCAGATCTGGCGGACGGGCGTGATCAGCCCCGTGGTCGTCGTAATGCCGCTGAAACTGAGCACACGCGTCCGGGGACCGATGGCGGATGTGATGAGATCGGCCAGCTGGTCGGGGCTTTTCGGCGGCAGCGGGATCGGGACTTCACGCACCGAGATGCCATAGCGCGCCTGCTTGAGCAGCCAGGGATTCCGGCCGCTCGGGTGCTCCTGATCCGTGATGACAACTTCGTCGCCGGCCTTCAGGTCGAGACCGTTGGCGATCGTGCTCATCGCCTCGGTCGCGTTGTGCGTGAGCGCCAGTTCGTCTTTGCCGCAGCCGAGCCAGGCGGCCAGCTCGGTGCGCAGATCGTCGAGCGTCTCATAGCCCCAGCGCGGGTAGTGGTCATCGACGAGCGAGGCGCCGCGAGTGAGCGATTCCTGCACGGCTGCGAGAACGGATTTCGGCGGAACGCCCAGACTGCCGTTATTCAGGTACACGCGCCATTCCGGCAGGAGGAACTGATCGGCGCGGATGCGTTTCCAGTAGAGCTCGGGATCCCGGCGAAGGAGCGCCGGCGAAGGCAGCGCGATAGTGGTTGCGAGCAGTTGGCGCCTGGTCATGGCCCCGCCCGCTATGATAATTCCTCGCGAACGCGTCATGATGAAAGGACATGAACCGAAGGCATAATCCCCTGTTCCTTGCAGGCAGTCTGCTGCTGGCGGCGGCCAGCCTGTCGATCGTTTCGGCAAAGCGGGTCGAGCAGGCGCAGCCGCACCTTTACATCGAACACGTGAAGTACCTCGCGACGCCGGAGCTGCAGGGGCGTGGCGCCGGGACCCCCGGCCTCGACAAGGCAGCCAGGTATATCGCTGACCAGTTCAAACGCTTCGGTCTGCAGCCGGCGGGAGAGAACAAAACGTGGTGGCAAAATTTCCGCGTGACGACCAATGCGAAGCCGGGTGCGAATAACAGGCTCGCGGCCGCGAGCACTGACGTGCGGCTGAACACTGATTACCTGCCGCTGAGCTTTTCGTCCAACGGCGAGTTCAGCGGACCGGCCGTGTTCGCTGGTTATGGCATCACGGCGCCCGAGTTGCATTATGACGATTACCAGCACCTGGACGTGAAGGACAGGATCGTGTTGATCCTGCGGTACGAGCCGAAGCACTTTCGCAAGGACAAAGCCGGACAGGAGCGGCAGTACACGCATCATGCCCACCTCGTGTCAAAGGCCATCAATGCGCGTAACCATGGCGCCAGGGCGGTCATTCTGGTCAACGGCGAACCGGATGGAAAGCAGGAGGACAGGCTGATCCGGTTCGGGAGCGTCGCCGGACCGGAGAATGCGGGAATCCTGATCCTGCAGGTCAGGAACGCGGTGGCGAATGAGTGGCTGCGCGCGGCCGGGAAGTCGCTGGCCGACCTGCAGCGGCACATTGAGAGTTCTTCAGCTCCGGCGTCGTTTGCGCTGCCTGATACATTGCGGATCACGGCACAGGTGAATATCGAGCGCGAGCAGGCGACCGTGCGCAACGTGATCGGCTACCTTCCGGGCAGGACGAAAGAGTACGTCATCATCGGCGCGCATTACGATCACCTCGGGCTCGGGAACGAGAGCTCGCTGGCGCCGTCGCAGATCGGCCAGGTGCATCCCGGAGCCGACGACAACGCGTCCGGAACCGCAGGCGTAATCGAGCTGGCTCGGCTGCTGAGCGCTCGCCGGAACGAGCTCACGCGCGGCGTCTTGTTCATGACCTTCGCCGGCGAGGAGATCGGACTCCTGGGCTCGTCGCAGTGGGTGAACCACCCGACGCTGCCGATCGAGAACGCCGTCGCGATGATCAACATGGACATGATCGGCCGCGTGAACGGAGCGAAGCTTTATATCGGCGGAACCGGGACGGGATCGACTTTCGAAGCCATGCTGAAGGAAGCGACCCGGCCGTATAACTTTCGGATCGATTACTCGCAGGATGGTTACAGCGCAAGCGACCATACCTCGTTCGCGGGTAAGTCGATTCCCGTGCTGTTCTTCTTCTCCGGGCTGCATGGCGATTATCACAAGCCGAGCGATACCCCGGATAAGATCAGCGCTGTCGAGGCGGCGCAGGTACTGAACCTTGTGGCGGATGTCGCGACGCGCCTCAGCACGGCGGACGCGAGGCCGCAGTTTGTCAAGGTGCAGGCGGGCCCTCACGGAACCCTGCCGAGCGGCGCGGGTGGAGGCGGCTATGGGCCCTACTTTGGCTCGATTCCCGATTTCGCTCCGGTCGACAAGGGCGTGAAGTTTTCGGACGTGCGCCCGGGCTCGCCCGCGGCAAAGGCGGGGCTGCGCGGCGGCGATATTCTCGTGGGATTCGGCGATAAACCGATCAACAATCTGTACGATTTCACGTTCGCGCTGCGCAACAGCAGGGTTGGCGACGTGGTGAAAGTGCGTTATCTGCGCGACGGGAAGGAGCTGACCACGGAAGTGACGCTGGAGGAGCGGCGGTAGAGGAGCGGCGATAGATGCGCTGCGCGACGCGCCTCGCTCGTCGCACGCGAACACGTTGCCCGGCCCTGATCAGAAATTCAACCGGAAGCCGAGTTGGATCAGCCGCTGA
>DASSSG010000377.1:0-2207 GCA_035708545.1 Bryobacteraceae bacterium
ACCAGTCGCCGGCGCTCCTTCAGCGTGACATCGGCGGCGCGCACCAGCAGGTTGTTGCTGACACCCGTGGCGATCGCCGACATCGAATGAATGGAGCAGGGTGCGACTATCATCGCATCGACGGGGAAGCTCCCGCTGGCCAGCCGGCATCCTATATCGTCGATCGAGTACGACACATCCGCGAGCGCCTTCCAGTCGGCCGCCTTCTTGCCAAGCTCGAGGAAACCGGTTCGCTCAGCGGCGCGCGTGAGGATGAGGTGAGTTTCAATACTCGCGCCGGCCCGAAGCTTCTCGAGCAGGCGATATCCGTAGATCGAGCCGCTCGCGCCGGACACGCCGACGACAATCCTCATAACCGCTTCAATGCCGCCTTCGCTTCCGCCAGCTGGTCAAAGTGCTTTTCAGCGTCGCGGAAATCGGAGGTGTGGACACACCGGCGCACGCCCTTGTGCTCCACAGGATGTCGCAGATGCAGCATCTCGTGGAACATCACATACTCGACCGCGAGTCGCGGCACCTCTCGCCGATCCAGAATGCGGCTGAGCACGATTGCGTGGTGCGCCGCGTCGTAGTGTCCCAGCATGGTCCGGGAGCGCTCGCGGCTCCAGCTCAGTTCGGGCCGTGCCATCAGGCCGTGGAAATACCTGAAGTTCAGCTCCTCGAAAATCTCTTCCAGGTTATAGGCCTCGCCCTGCGGACCCGAAATGTACTTGCGCCCGCGCTCCTGGCGCACCTGCTCGATACTGCGCCTCACGTCCCGCCGGTTCAGGAAGAGGCGGTAGCGGTGCGACCACAACCGCGGGACGGTCTTGCGGTACAGCTTCGAAAGCAAAATCCACGCGAGTGCCTCCTGAATCGGAGCTGGAGCGCCGCTGAGAAGATCCGATATTCGCACCAGCATCCGGCCGTTTTCCAGCCGGACAGTGCTGTTCACATTCGCGAACCGGCAGAAGCGGACCTCGATTGCGGGAACAGGCGTGCGCGGCCGGATCGACCGGAACACGCGCGCCCAGATTTGTTCCGGCGTCTCGAAAAAGATCGTGCTTTCGAGGGGCACGGGACCATTGTAAGCGCGCCGTCGAACACGTGCACCGAGAGCGGCGGATTCGTCGTACCATAAGCGTTGCGATAGCCCGTTCGCGCCGTCAGGGCAGACGCGGGTCTGTCCGTCTCTGCCGGTGCTTCCTTCGGGAGGATACTTGCGAACAGCCAGAATTACTTCGGTAGGCTGCTTCACGCCGCCACGCATTCTCACCAACCAGGACCTTTCACAAATGGTCGAGACCAGTGACGAATGGATACGCGAGCGGACCGGCATCTGGGAACGGCACATCGCGCCGCCGGAGATGGCGACCTCCGACATGGCAGTGGAAGCCGCTCGCGTCGCACTCGAGCGCGCGGGCGTCGCGGCCACCTCTCTCGACGCCATACTCGTGTGCACCGTCACTCCGGATCACATGTTTCCCGCCACGGCGTGTCTGGTGCAGCATCGGCTCGGTGCGAAAGGCGCCTGGGGCTTCGACCTGCTGGCAGCGTGCTCCGGGTTTGTTTATGGACTGACCACGGCCGCGCACCTCGTGCAGGCTGGTACGCACAGGAAGGTACTTGTCATTGGCGCGGACACCATGTCGCGTATTCTCGACTACACCGATCGGGCCACCTGCGTGTTGTTCGGGGATGGCGCGGGCGCGATGCTCGTCGAGGACGGCGACGCCGGCGGCGGCTTTCTCGGATTCGTAAACGAGATCGACGGCTCGGGCGGCGACGCTTTGAAGATGCCCGCCGGCGGCAGCCGCCTGCCGCCGAGCTGCGAAACGGTCGCGCAGCGCCTGCACTATGTCAAACAGGATGGCCAGGCGGTCTTCAAGTATGCCGTTCGCCGCATGTACGACGCAGCGAATTCATTGCTGGAGCGTACGGGCGTCAGTGCCGATCAGGTCAGGCTCCTGATTCCGCACCAGGCCAACAAGCGCATCATTACGGCTGTCGCGGAGCGGCTCGGCATGCAGGATCGCGTTATCATCAACATCGGCTCCTACGGCAACACGACCGCCGCGACGATCCCGCTCGCCACGCACGATGCGATAGAAGCCGGCCAGCTCGTAAAGGGCGACATTGTGATGTTCGCGGCGGTCGGCGCCGGCTACACCATCGGCGCGAACCTCTGGCGCTGGGATTACTAGTCTGCCGTATCGCAAGTACCTTTG
>DASSSG010000378.1:0-3474 GCA_035708545.1 Bryobacteraceae bacterium
GAGCGCCTCCTCAGGCTCGATATCGGGCACGTCCAGCTCGGGCAACTGGTATGCGCGTTTGCCCGGGGAGCTGAGCTCGAACAGCAACGGCTCGTTCTGCGTAATGTGCGGTTTCGTTTTGCGAATCATCCGAGCGCCTCGCGCACTGTGTCCATATCGGCTCGCTTGCTGGTCTCGGTAGCACACAAGAGCATGCAGTCGGAAAGCTCAGGATAGAAGCGGCCCAGAGGCAGCCCGCCAATGATGTTTCGGCGGCGAAGCTTTCGGTTGATCTCATCGGGCCCGCTGTCGTTCGTCGCCCCGACAAATTCATTGAAGAACGGCCCCGAGAACCGCCGCCGCAGACCGCGGGCCAGGTAGTGCGCCTTCGACACGTTCTGGCGGGCCAGCTCGCGCAAACCCTGTCTGCCGTAAACAGTCATGAATACGTTCGCCATCAGCGCGATGAGTGCCTGATTCGTGCAGATATTCGAGGTCGCCTTCTCACGGCGGATATGCTGCTCACGAGTAGCCAGCGTCAGGCAGAACGCACGCGCGCCGTCTTTGTCTTTGGTCTCGCCCACGAGCCGGCCCGGGAGCTGCCGTATGTATTTGTCCTTTGTGGCGATGATGCCGGCATACGGGCCGCCGTAGCTGGGCGGATGCGCGAACGACTGCAGCTCGCCCACGACGATGTCGGCCTCGCGCGGCGGTTCGAGCAGACCGAGCGAGACTGCTTCGGTGAACACCACCACCAGCAACGCTCCCGCTTCGTGGGCCATCTCGGCCGCGCTTTTGACATCCTCAATCACTCCGAAGAAGTTCGGCGTTTGAACGATGACGGCGGCGGTTTGCGCGTCCAGCTTGCTCTCGAGATCCGCCAGATCGATTGTGCCGGTCGCGTCCGCGTACGCGATCTCCTGCACTGGCCGTCCCTGGTAACGCTCGTAGGTGCCGAGCACCTCCCGGTATTCGGGATGAACTGACCTCGATATGAGCACGCGGTCACGACCCGTAACGCGCACGGCCATCATGACGGCCTCCGGCACCGCGGATGAACCGTCGTACATCGACGCGTTGGCCGCGTCCATGCCCGTGAGCTGGCACATCATTGTCTGGAATTCGAAGATCGTGGTCAGTGTTCCCTGTGAAATCTCGGCCTGGTACGGCGTGTACGACGTCAGGAATTCCCCGCGCGAGACGACTGCGTCGACGAGAATCGGGCGGTAGTGATTGTATGCGCCGGCTCCGAGAAACGAGGCGTAGCCGATAGCTGTCTCCGCGCCTCTTGCGCGAAACCAGTCGACGATCTCGTACTCGGATTTTCCCCGCTCGATATTCAGCGGCCGGTCCAGCCTGACAGCGGAGGGAAGGTGCGCGAAAAGAGCTTCGCTCGATTCGACGCCGCAAGCGCTCAGCATTTCCCGGCGCTCGGAGTCCGATATCGGAAGATAACGCAAGTTGGAGTTATGCTCCTGTGTATTTCTGATAGTCGGCCGCGGAGAGCAGGTTGTTGATTTCGGCGGGCGCCGACAGCCGAATGCGAACGAGCCATGCGTCGCCGTGCGGGTCGGAGTTGAGCTTCTCCGGACTGTCCGCGAGCGTCTCGTTGATTTCGACGACCTCTCCGGAAACGGGCGAGTAAATGTCGGATACGGCCTTTACGGATTCGACGCTGCCCATCGTCTTTCCCTGCTCGACTCGGGTGCCGGGTTTCGGCAGGTCGACAAAGACGATGTCGCCCAGCTCGGATTGTGCGTGATCGGTGATGCCGACCGTACCCACATCACCATTTATCGAAACCCACTCATGTTCCTTCGTGTAACGAAAGTTCTCTGGGTAGGTGGCCACGTTTATTTCGCTCGCTTGTAGAAGGGCGTCGGCGCAATGGCCGCGTCCGCCGGCTGGTTCCGTATCATTACCTGAATGGTCCTCCCGATCTGCGCCGCCTCGACGGGCAGCATGGCGAGACCGATGTTCCTGTTCAGCGTCGGCGACGGGCCGCCGCTCGTGACCCAGCCCGCCGGCTGACCGTCAATCTGAACTTCGTATCCGTCGCGTGCAATGCCGCGCCCGGTCATCTCGAAGCCCACAAGCTTCCGCCGTACGCCGGCTGCGCGCTGCTTCTCGAGTGCCCGCCTGCCCACGAAGTCACCTTTGTCAAATTTAACGATCCACGCGAGGTCGGCTTCGAGTGGGCTGATCGATGCATCAATCTCGTGCCCGTACAGCGCCATCTTCGCCTCGAGCCGCAGCGTGTTCCGAGCGCCGAGCCCGCAGGGCCGGGCGCCGAGTTCCAGACCGGCATCCAGAATCTTCAGCCAGACTGCCTCAGCCTCTTCCGGCGCCACGTACACTTCGAAACCGTCCTCGCCCGTGTATCCGGTACGCGCGATCCGCGCGGGAACGCCCGCAAACTCACCGTCGCGAAACCAGTAGTAACGTACGTGCGCCAGAGGTATCGCCGTGAGTTTCTGCGCAAGGTCGGCGGCCCGCGGCCCCTGAATCGCGATTTGCGCATATCGATCGTCGGCAGATTCCACGTTCGTGCGGAACAGGTTCAGCGTGCTTATGTAATCGAAATCCTTGTCCTGATTGGAGGCGTTTACGCACAAAAAGAAGTGATCATCGTCCACTTTGTGCACAAGAATGTCGTCCACGACCCCGCCGTGCTCATAAAGCAGTGCCGAGTACTGCGCCTGTCCGGCGTTGAGCCGCGACGCGGCGTTACATGTCACGTGGTCGATGAGATCGAGCGCTTCCGGGCCACGCACCTCGATCTCCCCCATATGACTTACGTCGAATACCCCCGCCGCTGTACGAACCCCCCGATGTTCGTCAAGAATCCCGGAGTACTGAACCGGCATTTCCCAGCCTCCGAAATCGACCATGCGAGCACCGAGACGGCGATGCACGGTGTTCAGAGGGGTCCTTTTGAGGACCGGTGCGGCCTGGCTCATCCGAGAACCCTCATTTTCGCACAGCCCCGCCCGCAGCTAGTCGCGCCAGAGTACCGCATTCAACGTATCTCCCATGAAATGTTTGCTCTCTGTGTAATTTCTGCATCAGGCAGTCTGCGTATTCCTATGCTCCGCACGAACACTTAAACTGCGTAAAAGGGCATAAATATGCAAGCGTCGCAAATGGCGACCTTCGTGCAAAGTGCCCACTGGAGGATCCACTATCCATGGCTTTGACCTTTGGCAAAGCGGCGGTGGTATGCAGCGCCGCGATCTTTACGGTTTTTGGGACAAGCGCCTGCGCAACGAAAAAGTATGTCCGACAGACGGTCAGTCCCGTAGAAGCGCGCGTTTCCGGAGTAGAGCAGAAAAGCACCGAACACGCTTCCGCGATAGGCGCGCTCGAGAACAACGTTTCCCGCGCGGATGAGAAAGCCACCGAGGCTGGTCGGTGGGCGAAGGAAGCCGGCGAGAGTGCCAACCGCGCGAACGAAGCCGCCGGGCGAGCGAACGATGCTGCCCTGCAGGCCCGGTC
>DASSSG010000379.1:0-2918 GCA_035708545.1 Bryobacteraceae bacterium
GTACAACGGCCTGGCGGTAGCATTTGTACCGCCATTGGCCGTACTCCTGACGGGACGTTTCTATCTGGTCCGGCGAGCAGCCTACTGGCTCCCGTTCGGCATCGTACTGCTCATGGCAGGACCATGGTACGTCCTGATGCGGGACTGGGTGCTATACGCCATGGAGTTTGGCGACCTTTCACCGCCGGGTGCCGGGGATGCGATTTTAGCTGTTTTCCGGCAATTCGGCAGAGGCTTCGGATACGTGCTCGCGGCTCTTGGTGTTCTGGGCGCCGCACTCCACCTGTGGAGAAGACGCCCGAACTGGCGCGAGGAGCACGCAGCGGGCATTCGCACGAGTGCCATAGCCACAGCTCTCGCGGTGCTTCTGTTTCATGGGCTCGTCTACCGCCTGGTTGAGACCCGCTACCTGCTTGCAGTCGCACCAGCTATGCTGCTGCTGGCGCTGTCTGCTTTCGACGTGCGGTGGGAGCTTCGATCGACTCCGGGTGCCAGCGGCTTTCGGCGGGCGGCGCAGGTTGCTGCCGGAGTGATTCTGATCGTCATCCAGTGTGCTCCGACATTCGGCACGCCTGCCAAGGCAGGCCGCGATTACGTCAGAATCACAGATGCAATCCTCGCCAACGAGCAAGGGGGTGAGCAAAGACTCCTTGTTTCATCCGACGCCTCTGGTGAAGGTGCCATCGTAGCCGAAATCGCAATGAGAGATGCGCGTCCGCGGCACGTTGTCGCCCGAGCAAGCAAGATCCTGGCACGGCGCAAGCTAATGGGGAATGAATACCAACTGCTGTACCGCAATCCGGAAGATGTGAACGACCTGCTCAGGGCTTATGGTATTCAGGTCGTGGCGCTGGACGACTGCTCACGACGAAACTGCGGACAGCACCACGACATCGTTTCACGAGCAGTTCAGAACGGAGAACGTTGGCGGCGCGCGGCGTCAGTGACGCTTCAATCGGGCGGGGCGGCAAGGATCTATGTGGCTCGACTGGAAAGTCCCGAAACCAGCCGAAAGCCTATGAGAATAGATATGCATTATACGCTCAAGCGCGAGATTGCGGTGGAATGACGGGTCCATGTGGGGTGTCGTGTGCGACATGAAAGTGACAGATTCCTGCGGATGTAACAGAATCGAGGACATCTGAGCGCAGCTGGGACGCCAGTCGGAGTTGCTAACGGCAGCTGAGCCGCGACCGTAAGGGAGCGGTCACTTTTGCGTGTTGCGGCGCACGTCTTCACGGCGACGAATCAGGTTCCGCAGACCGTCGCCACAATCTGTATCGTCGCCTTCCCAGCCTCGGGACGTGCCCTAAGTCCCGCCAACCGCTCGCGTAGGCTCGCGGCTCAGTTCCGAGTCGTGGCCTGGCACCCCTGCTGTACAGGTCTGCAGGCTCTTCTGAGAGGCGGGACCGCCATTCAGCATTCGCCGGCACCGATTTCGCTTGCATCTAATCACAATTTGCTATATAAATATAGCGATCTGTTATAGGACGCTCCGATGAGGCTTGGTGAAAAGCTTCGCTACCTGCGCGAGATCGAAGGCGCGCTCCGCGGTCTCGGCCGCGCGCTGACACAGCAGGAGCTCGTTCGCGCCATCAAAGCCGAGCTGGGCAGCACCATCTCACAGGCCTACGTCTCTCAGGTCGAGAACGGCAAACGTCCGCACCTGACCGACTCCACGCGCATGCTGCTCGCGCGGTTTTTCAAGGTGCACCCAGGCTATCTCGTGAACGACCCCGAGGGTTTCCAGACCGAGCTGATGTCGGCGATACACACGGCTGAGGACAAGCTCGACCTCTGGCTGATCAGCGGCGCCGAGCGCTTCGCCGCCGACGCCGAAGTCAGCGCCGCGCTCCTCGCCGTCGCGCGGCATGATGATACGCGCCGCGCTCTGGTACTGCTCGGCGCAATTCTCGAGATCCCGGATCTCGCCAGCCGCCTGCTCGAGGTTCTGAAACCGAACGGCGCCGGGGCCGCCCAACCGCCGCCGCGTCGAACCCGCTCGCGCAACTACGTGAAGGCAAGGAGGGCACGCACATGACGTGGGCCGATCTGTATCTGTTCTGTTTTCTCGTCGGCTTCTTCTTCAGTCTTCTGGCCGCGGCGACAGGCCGCCTGCACCTCCATTTCGGCCACGGCCACGGCGCCGGTTTTCACCTCCACGCTGCCGGCCGCGGCGTCCACGCAGGCCGCGGCGGCGTCGCGTCCGGGCTGAACCTCGGAACGGTCGCCGCGTTCCTCGCGTGGTTCGGTGGGACGGGGTTTCTGGTCACGCAGTATTACGGCGTGTGGTTCGTGACCACACTCGTTCTCGCCATCGGCGTCGGTCTCGCGGGCGCGGGGATCGTGTTCTGGTTTCTCAGCCGCGTCCTGATGCGCGCGCCGGAAGAGCTCGATCCTGCCGACTACGAGCTCGTGGGAACGCTCGGCACCGTGACCAGCGCGATTCGGCCGGGCGGCATCGGCGAGATTCTGTTCGCCCAGGCGGGAGTTCGGCACGCGCTGCCGGCACGCAGCGAAACGGGAGACGCTGTCGCCCGCGGGACTGAGGTGGTCGTGACCCGCTACGAGAATGGCGTCGCCTGGGTGCGGCGGTGGCAGGAGCTCGCAGAACACGCGGCCACGGTCCTGCACTGACGAATTTCTGTCCGTCCCGGCAGAGGGACGGCAAGCGGACGCACCGCTGCTGTGCGCCGCGCTCTGCCAGCAAAGGAGTGTATGTATCCCTCGATTGGAGTTCTCGTGATGGCCGGTCTGATGGTCCTGGCCGTCGTGTTCATCCTCGCGATGTTCGCGAATCTGTACCGCAAGGCCGGTCCCCACGAGGCGCTCGTTGTCTATGGTTTTCGCGGCACCCGGATCATCAAAGGCCGCGGCGCGGTGATTTACCCGGTAGTCGAGAACTACCGCATGCTCTC
>DASSSG010000380.1:0-7173 GCA_035708545.1 Bryobacteraceae bacterium
CCCGAAAGCCTGGCCCTATAGCAAAGCCGCATTCTGGTGACGTGCACCCGCGGAGGAACAGCCCATATGAGGTGCCGCTGCCACGGCTTCCGTTCCTTGATCGTGAATCAGTAGCCAATGTCCAAGGATTAGGATCTCTGCCAACCCTGCGGCTTGAGCGAAAGATTGGCAGGCTTTCCGCAGAGATACTGGCGCGGCTCAAGGACGCGCTGGCTTTTGCTCTGGATCTTAGTCGGGCTTCCGAATGAATGCTCAGCCAATCCGGCGATCCACCGTGCCATTCCACTTGGACGTATAGTCACCATGCCCTACATCTGGCCTGGCGACGCTGCGGCTCCGACACCGCTATTCGGAACTCGAGGTTAGCGGCTGGCGATTCAGCTGGCACTTGTAGATCGCGATGTCCTGCAGAAGGCTTTCCGGATCACCTTCGCGTACGTAAGAATCCGAAACGCACGTTCCGGTAACATTGCCACGCTTAGTATCGACGAACTGAGCGAAAATGACAAGCTGACCGTCGCACGCGCGCGCAAAATCCAGCGCTTCCTGTCACAGCCGTTCCATGTGGCCGAGCAGTTCACCGGCTTCACGGGGCAAGTACGTGAGGCTGGCGGACACCATCGGCAGGTTCCAGGAGATCGTGCAAGGCAAGCACGATGCGCTGCCCGAGCAGGCGTTCTATATGGTCGGCACCATCGAGGCGCTGGAAAAAGCCGAGCAGCTCCGCAAGTCCCCCGCGTAGAGTGCGATGGCCGCAAAGTTCGAACTAAAGATCGCGACGCCCGAGCGCCTGCTGATTCGCGAGCCGTTCGCCGAAGCGCAGATTCCACTTGCGGAAGGCATGATCGGCGTGCTGCCCGACCATGCGCCGCCGGCTACGTTCAGCCCCACGGCCGCAACTTAATGGTGGTGAGCGGCGGATTTGTCGAGATACGGGATAACCACGTGCGCGTGCTCGCCGACCGCGCCGAACGAGGTGACGAGATCGACATCGCGCGTGCCGAGGCTGCGCTGAAGCGCGCGAGCGACCGCCTTGCGGCTCCGGCGGGCGTCGGAGTGGATGTCGCTCGGGCGCTGAACACGATGCGGCGCGCCGAAGCGCGCCTGGCGGCGGCGCGTGCTCACCGGCCACGGTAGCTGGCGGCTTTACTGTGGGCCGTCAGTGACGACCTCCGATCGCCCCTGGATTATGGCGCCGCCGTCGCACAGACGATGTTAGTCTCCGCAGCCAGGCTTGGGCCTGGACCTGTTCCCTTGATGAGCACAATGGGAGTGTATCGGCCTGTACCGTTGAGATTCTCCAGACGTGCCCCCCACGGAATCAGGTTGGACCACTCGGCAAAACTGAGGCGCTGTCCATCCGCTCTCCTGAGAGTATGACTTCCACCAAGAATGACCTTGCCGGTCGGACAGCTGGCCCGTCCGAAGTACCAGGTCTGTATCGTGCCATCAGACGCCGGTCCGCCCGTGGACTCATTCAAATCATGAGCGACAAAGGTTTGGTAGTAACCTGACACTCCCGACGTACCCTGTGGTCCCTGCGGGCCTATCGGCCCGATCGGCCCGGCGGGTCCCTGCGGACCCGTCGCGCCGGGATCGCCTTTTGGACCGGTCGCGCCGAGTGTTACGACAAACGTGGTTTCCATTTTGTCAGACCGTGTGTACGTGAGCAGATACGAGGCGGGTGGCTGCGTAGGTGGAACACTTACGACCACCCGCGTGTCCGTGTAACTGACCACATACAGCGGCATTGAGTCCAGGACCACCGATGGCGGCATGGTTCCCAGGTTAACGCCCTGAAGAGTCAGTGTTATGGAGGGCTTTATCGTGTAATCCGCCTGGGCACTTGTGATGACGGGCGAGTCCGTAACGGCCGCGAATCCGGCTGTGCCTGCGAAAACGGCAATAATCAAACCGCTGATGAGCTTCATGCTTCGACTCCTTCCTGCTGGTAACCGTGCGGAAAGGGTTCGCGTGTAAAACAGGCTGGGGAAATGACATCTCCACATGGTTGCTCCACTGTGCTAACGCGGCAAACCGGCGGCATTGGCTCACGGTCGACCGAAGAACGTACGGCGTGAGTTCGGAATCGCATGTTCGTCCGTGTGTTGCGTTACGTTTGTGGCCAGGATGCGGGTTGGTCCGGGCGGGGATGGCAAGGAGATGCCAGACTCCGGCGGCCGGGAGGTTCACCTGGAGTTCGATGCACTGCGCTGGCGTTCGAATTCGTTGCCTGCGCGCCTGTCTGGAGCGAGTCAGCTTCGCCGCGCGCGGGTGGCGTTTTCGGCCGGCCCATCCTTCCTGCGATCGAGGCCGAAATGCGGATTAGTTCGCGTACCGTCGATCCGGATCGGCAGGAAGGTGCCGGCGCCCTGTTTACTGAAGAACGGATCCACGGGCTTCAGCACCCAACGCTTCCAGCCGGTCATCGTCTGTGAGACCCTGGCCTCCAGACGCGCGGTGCCCCGCAGGTCGATCGCTTCGCTGTACAGACCGTAGCTGCCCTGCAAGTCGATCTCGGCGCCGGGCACGCGGAATTTCAGCCCTGAGAAGGCGATGTCGCCGTTGCGCATCCGAAAGGCACCGCGGATGGCCGACAGCACGTCCGCAATCTGCTCGTTTCGCGGCTGCCCCTGAGCGCGGCGGCTGAGCGTATCGATTTTGTCCTGAATGCCGCCCGCAGAAAAGTACGTCTTGTCGAGGTCAAAGTTGCCCTCGAGGAGCAGCCGTTCGACCGTCGCAAGGTCGTGCGGGAGGATTTCGAGCTTCGCGCGCAGGTTGATCTCGCCCTGCATCAGCGTCCGCTGCCCCCGCATCGCCAGCCGCAGCAGGTCTTCGATCTGGCCCTTCTGCATGACAATATCGAGCGACACATGCCGCAGCTTCGCGCCGGGTTTTCGGACCACGCCGCCTTTGGCGACGAACCCGGTGCGACCGAGGGTCGCGCGAACGGGCTGGAGGAGGGTGTCGCCGGTGGTGCCGTCCACGACAGAGCGGAACTCGGTCCGCAGTGGCACGGCATTGCCGCTGCCCGTAAGCCGGAAGTCCGGCGTCCGCGTCTCGCCCTGGACCTCGAGCCTGCGCAGCACGCCCGCGAAGCGGCCCGTCGACTGGAGGATTCCCGCAATGCCGCGAAAGACGCCGAGGTCGGCGTTTGTGAATACGTACCTGCCGGACAACGGCGTGAGGCCCGGATCGTCGGTCTGCCAGGGACCGAACTCGCCGGAAACATCGATGATGCCTTGCGGCCTCGGGTTGGCAACAGTGGCGGTGTAGTGAAGCGCGCGGCCGGTTCCGGCGCCGCTCAAGCGCAGGTTGTGAATGTCGAAAACACGCGGCGGGCGTTCGCGGTCATCGGGATATATACGCAGCGCCGCGTCTTTCGCGTAGATCATCTCCACCAGGACAGGCGTGGTTGTGACTGCGGGTTTGCCGGGGATTGGGCTGGGCCTGTCGGTCTGGGGATCCGGCGGAGCCTCGACAGCACCGACTGGACGACGCTCGCGCTTTGGAGGAACGTTGATCTCCAGCCGTTCGAGACGGACCTCGTGTATGCGCCTGGGCGATTTCCAGAGCGATTCCAACGTACTCTCGACTTCGAATTTCGCCAGGCTCACCAGTGGGGGCAGGTCGGTCCGGTTCCGGTAATGCAGCACAAGCCGTTCGCCGCTGACTTTCAACGCAGTCTGCCTGATTCGCCATAATGACGCAACTGGGGCCGAGATTCGCAGCGAACCCAGCTCGACACGGCTGCGGAAGCGCTGCTCGAGATACCGGATCGCCTGCTCGCGGACGAAAGGCTCAAAGCGCTTCGAGTATCGCCAGAGAGCGTACGATGCCACCGCCACCAGGGCGGCGACCACGATCAGGCTTCCGATGAACCACCTCCGCATTCGATTCCCCTGGGACCGGATCACACCACTGTTACCGTCGCCGTTGTACGTGCGTTGGAGGGCGCCGCGCCGCCGAGTGTTTCAACCCAAAATGGCCTCCCTGCGGCTGCTGACCCGTGGCCAGTTTCAGCCAGGGAGCTTTTCCCCAGCAGGCGGGGCAGCGGCGTATTCTGCGGCGGTCAAAGACACGAAAGCTTTGCGTTCGGCATCGAAGGTCCGAATGCGGCCGCTTTCGATGTCGAACACCCAACCGTGCAGCGAAAGTGAACCGCTGCCGAAGCGGGAGGCGACACACGGATGCGTCTTCAGGTTGTCGAGCTGCGCCAGCACATTCTCCTCCACGAGGGCATCCACGGCCCGGGGATCGGCCACATCCGCAAAATTCTCCCGCACCACCGAGGCGGCACGCTCGGCATAGCGCAGCCAGCGAGCGACGCTCGGCATCGCCGCCACGATTTGCGGGTTAAGGAGAGCCTTCATGGCGCCGCAATCGGAGTGGCCGCAGATGATGATGTCCCTGACCCCGAGCGCGACGACGGCGTACTCGATCGTCGCGGAGACGCCCCCGCTGGGACGTCCGTGCGACGGAACGATATTTCCGGCATTCCGGCACACGAACAGTTCGCCGGGACGTGCCTGCACAATGAGATCGGGAACAACGCGGGAATCCGAGCACGAGATCAGCAGCGTGTCGGGGCTTTGGCCGCGCGCGAGTTGGCGAAAACGCTCGCGATGTTCTGGAAAGACTTCGCGCTCGAAATGCGCCACGCCTTCGAGAACTTTTTTCACAGAAATGTTCCTCGCGACTCACGGCGAATCATGCGCGAGCAGCTGGCTGCGGGCATTTGCGTCGCGTACACCGCATGGGCTGGCCGTCGCACGCTTAGTTCGGGACAGGCGAATCAGCATCGGTGCAAACCTCCTGCAGGCTCAGAAGTAGTAACGAAGTTTGACGGCGAAAGTGCGAGGCTGCACGAGCCGCGTTCCGACGAAAATGGATTGAAAGTTGTACAACGCCGTGCTGCCGGCGAGGTTGGACACCTGAAACACGGCATCCCAGAGCCGCCGGTCCGCACGCATGCGTTCATACCCGATCGCGAGATCGGCGATCGTGCGCGGGCGGACACGCGGCGGATCCGAGGCGAGGTTTACGTAGGGCAGCAGGTCAAAGTAGTCGGCGTCGGCAGCAACTTCCGCGGCATCGGACGGGTTTGAGACCAGACCACTGTCATAGCGCACCGCGCCGCTGAGCCATATATTCTTCCGCAGCTTGTACTCGAGGATCGTGTGTACGCCGAGTTTCTGGTCATGGTCGATGATGAACGGTCCCGCCGTGAGCAGATCGAGCGCGGTGCTTCCCAGGAACAATCCCCCGGTGAACGGCGGCGTAACTACGGTGTGATAGTGCGTGAGGCTGACCGAACCAGACAAGCGACGCACCGGCAGGAGCATAACTCGCGCTTCGGCGCCATTCGTTCGGGAACGCGACAGCGACGTCGGAAAGATGATTCCGGTGTTGAAGAAGTTATCGTTGTCCTGCAGGTCGCGCGAGTCCTTGTGGTAAAACGATGCGTTCAGGCTGAGCTTCCGGCCGAGTGCCTGTTGCAGGCCAACCTCATACACGTTCTGCCGCTCGGGCCTGATGATCACGACCCCAGCTCCGAGAGCCTCGCGCACAAGAGGCGAGACGAGCACGGCGGCTTCCTGCGAGCTCGACAGGAGCAGGTTCTCGTTCGGCGGAGTCTGGAACGTGCGGTTGTAAGAGGCACGGAGGACGGTGCCGGTCTCCCGTATATGGAACGCGGCGCCGATGCGCGGCTGTAGCTGATAGGCCGTGGCGAGGAAGCGATACGCGTCGTAACGGAGGCCGAGCGACAACATAAGTCGCCCGAGCTTCACGTTGTCCTGTGCGAAAGCGCTGTACAGTTTGCCGCTCCGGCGGCCGGAGTAGTGAAACAGCGCGCCGCCGCGGCTCACGTCGTGTGCTGCGAGCGTCGGAATGTAATTGTCGGATGAAGGCGCATTGAACTCCGGATGCGTGATGCCGAAGCTGAAGTTCTCGCTGACGGGAAAGTGCTGCCAGTCGGCGCCGGCACGAATCGTGTGCGCTCCCTGATGCCGGTTCCCACGCATGGCGAGGGTCACTGTCGTCAGATGCCTCGCCTGCGCGGCAGTGACCGGCGTGTCACCGGGACTGCCGGACAGCTGTGCGATTGCCGTCCGATATGACAGTGTGGTGTCAACTGTGGTGAGCGGGTCAAGGGTATGCAACCAGCCAATTGAAGCGGCGAAATCGCGAAGCAGCTGCCGCTGGTCCTGACCGGCGGCATTTTGCGAGCGCAGGTTTGCCAGCTCGAACCCTGAGCGTCCCGCAAGCAGATTCAGCCGCAGCTGATCCGTACCGCCGAGCTGCCAGTCGAAACGAGAGAACGCCCGCTGCGAGTTGCCGCCATTGTGCAGGTTATCGGTCGAGACCTGGTCCAGGTATCGATTGCTTTTGAGCGTGTTGATGGAAGCGAAGTAGCCGAACCTTTCCGTGCCGCCTGCAAGCTGCGTGACCTGGCCGAGCGTGTCGAAGGTGTCAGCATTCACCTGCGTGTTGCCGCTGAACGGCCGATTGCCGCCCATGCCTGATTTCGTCGTGATGGAGGCGACGCCCGAGATTTTGTTGCCGTATTCGGCGGGCACATTGCCGGTGTAAAGTTCAATGGTCTGCACGATCGAGGGGTCCACCGCGTTAGCGAACGAGCCGGTGAGCTGATCGGTGATCGGCATACCGTCGATTACGTAGCTCATCTGGTTGTGGGCGCCGCGCGGATGAATCGCGCCGTTCGCGTTGGCGGCGAACCCCGGCAAGCTCAGGAGCACCGATTCCACCCCGCGGCTGTTCGGCGGCAGCGGCATGTGCTCTATCGCGCGGGCATTCAGCTCGGTTCGCGTGCCGGTTGCCTCCGGCTCGATGAGACTGCTGGTCTCGAATGCGGTTACTTCCACTTTTGCGGTCTGGGGCGCGGGCGCGAGCTTCACCGCCAGCGTCCGGGGGATATTTGAGCGGAGAGGCACTTCATTGACGGCCGCGGCGAAGCCGGGAGCGGAAACGAGAACGACATATGTGTTGAACGGCAGATTGGTAACGATCCACCTGCCATCGGCTTCGGTCTTCAACTCTCGTGAAAACCCGGTGAGAGCGTTCGAGACGAGAACGGTCGCATTCGCAACAGGCGCGCCGGTCACGTCGGCAACCTCGCCCTGCAAGGTAGCGGTGGACTGCGCGAAGGCC
>DASSSG010000381.1:0-11855 GCA_035708545.1 Bryobacteraceae bacterium
GTCGACCGCGCGGAAATGCTGGTTGTGAACGTGGCCGCACGTGCCGGTTTCCGCGAAGAAGAGCAGCACAAACTCGGCATGGCGGTTCGCGAATCCATGGTCAACGCGGTCGTGCACGGCAACCGCTACAATCTCAAGAAAAAAGTCCATCTCAGCGTCGACAGCAGCGGCGACCAGCTTACGATCATCGTGACCGATGAAGGGGAGGGCTTCGACTTTGCGAACCTGCCGGATCCACTGGCCGAGCACAATCTTCTGCGCCAGTCCGGCCGGGGTTTGCTGCTCATGCGCGCTTTCGTGGATGAGATTTCGATCCGCAGAGCGCCGCCGCTCGGGACCGAAGTGCGGCTCGTCAAATACCGGACAGACAACGCAGCTCGAGGAGGCTGAACGCAAGTGAGTGTCAAATTGACCACGCGGCAGGTTGGGGACGTCACCGTCATCGATGCAACAGGGCGGATTACACTCGGAGAGGGCTCGAGCACATTCCGCGATACCCTCCGCGACCTGATGGGCAGAGGCCAGAAGAAGTTGTTGCTGAACCTGGCGGACGTGACCTACATTGACAGCTCGGGAATTGGGGAGCTGGTGTCGGGTTTCACTACCGTTACGAACCAGGGCGGCCGTTTGAAGCTGCTGCGCTTGACCAAGCGAGTAAAAGACCTGCTGCAAATCACAAAACTCTACACCGTTTTCGAGGTGTACGACGACGAGGCGGAGGCGGTCCGCAGCTTCGCCTGAGCCGATCCACGCCTGAGCCGATCCGCATCGCCGATCAGGGGCCGAGCGCGTACCGTGTAATTCGTTGCCTGAACTGGCTGACTGAAGCTCGCGGCGAGCTTGAAGTCTGTCCGTAGAAGGGCTACGCAAGTGACCCTGGGTATTACCTAAGTCATACAAAACAGAGAATTCTCCACGGCGGATTTCACCTTTCCTGTAGAACGGTGTTGTCCGATAAGACTGGCAGCGACGAACTCGTTATGCAAGATCAGCAGGCCCGGAGCAGGCTGGTTCTGATTGATGAGCTCTCGCTCGTCAGAGAAAGCGTGGCGGAACTCTGTGAGGCGACGGGGAAATACGCCGTCGCGGGGCAGTCAGGCGACGCGATCGAGGGCTTCGAGCTGATCGAATCATCGGAGCCGGATGTGGCGATCATCGACTTCAATGTTCCGCGTCTGTTCAGCCTGGAACTGGTGCGGAAAATCCAGATGCTCCCGCAGCAGACACTCACGGTGATCCTGTCGGTGCGAGGGGACCGGAAGCTCGTGCTTGAGTGCCTGCGCGCTGGTGTGAACGCGTTCGTGCTTAAGTCGGGGCCGTCGCGCAACCTGCTCGATGCTCTGGAACAAATCATGACGGGCGGCATATACGTATCTCCGGAGCTGCAGCTCGATAAGATCTTCGCTGCGCCGCGGGCGGAGGCTGCCGATCCGCTCGAGACGCTGAGCTCGCGGGAGTACCAGGTGTTTTCGCTGCTCGTCGACGGCGTGCGCGCAAAGGAGATAGCGGCGCGGCTCGACCTCAGCCCGAAAACGGTCGATACATACCGCGCCAGTCTGATGCGCAAGCTCGACATCCACGACGTCGCGGGCCTCGTGAAGTTCGCGATTCACCGCGAGTTGACGAACGCCGGCTGAGCGCCCCGCAACAGATCGACTGGCAAATGTTCTGCTTTGCATGTACGATGTGGAGCGATGAGTATCACCGAGGAGCTGTTGCGAAGCGTACCTGGCCAGTACCGCACGATTCTTGCGGACCCCCCGTGGCAATTCGTGAATCGCACGGGCAAAGTCGCGCCTGAGCATCGGCGCCTCTCCCGTTACGGTACCCTCACGATCGAGCAGATCAAAGCGCTGCCCGTGGCGCGGATCGCGGCACCTGAGGCTCATTTGTACCTCTGGGTGCCGAATGCGCTCATTCTCGAAGGGCTGGAAGTCATGAGGCTCTGGGGGTTCACTTACAAAACCAATATTGTCTGGCACAAGGTTCGGAAGGACCGCGGTCCCGACGGACGCGGCGTGGGTTTCTACTTCCGCAACGTTACGGAACTGGTGTTGTTCGGTGTGCGCGGGAGCCTCAGGACTGCCCAGCCAGGCCGGAGGCAGGTGAACTTTATCGCGACGCGAAAACGCGAACACTCGCGCAAGCCGGATGAGCTATACCCCATCATCGAAGCCTGCAGCTACGCTCCATTCCTGGAGCTGTTTGCGAGACACACCCGACCGGGCTGGTCGGCCTGGGGCAATGAGATTGACGACAGCCCGGTATCCAGGCTGGATCGGCGAGAACAGGCTGCGGTCAATCCGATGCATGTTTAGCATCTGAAGCTGCGGGCAGCCGATTCAGACGATCCGCCGTCCCGGCAAACGCTCGGTCCTCGCCACATCGGGGCCTGCTTCTCATTTCATGAGTGTTGAGCCCCCAAGGTCGATGCTCTCCGCGACATTGAAGCGTGACCCGAGGAGCGCCGCGCTATGATGCAGAGTCCATGCGCGCCCGCTTCCTGTCGACATGGGGCACCACGCTGATACTGATGTTCGCCAGCCTGATCAGCTACCTTGATCGGAACACGCTCGCGGTGCTCGCGCCCACCATTCTGCGGGATACGCACCTGAGTGCCGAGCAGTACGGCTGGGTAATTTCGGCTTTCTCGATCGCCTACATGATTGGAAATCCGGTGTGGGGATACACGCTGGATCGCATCGGCCTTACCAGTGGCCTGGCCCTGGCGGTCGGCTTGTGGACAATCGCCTCCGCGGCTCATGCGGCGGTGACCGGTGTTGCGGGGTTCGCGGCGGCGCGGGCCATGCTGGGATGGGCGGAAGGAGCGACGTTTCCAGCCGGTTTACGAGGCAGCGTCGAATCGCTGCCCATCGAGAAGCGCGCCCGCGGAATGGCGTTGGCTTACAGTGGAGGCTCGCTCGGAGCCATTGTGACGCCTTTCATCGTTACGCCCATAGCACTGCGCTTCGGCTGGAGATCGGCATTTTGGTTTACCGGCCTTGCCGGCGCAGTGTGGATTGCCGTCTGGCTGCTGCACCGCAGGCGCTGTGCCGAGGTTCAGACCGCGAAGCACTCGCCCGCATCGCTCCCCAGTGTCCGCGAAGGCCGATTTTGGGCGCTCGTCCTCGCCTACGCTCTCGGGGCGGCGCCCATCGCACTTGGTATCTATGCGGCGCCCGTCTACCTGTCACGCGCGCTCGGGATCTCACAGGAGGAGCTTGGCAGGGTTCTCTTCGTTCCGCCTCTGGGATGGGAGGTGGGCTATTTTTTCTGGGCCTGGATAGCGGATCGCTTCGCGCGCGCCGAGGCGAGACCGGTGGGCTTACTGGCAGCGCTGGCGGTCCTGGGTTTGCCGCTTGCGGGCATCACCGCCGCGCCGTCGCTGGCCCTCACAATGGCTTTGTTTTTCTGGTCGATGTTCGTGGCGGCTGGGTTTATAGTGCTGGCGCTGCATTACGGCAGGCTTGTATATCCCGTGCGCCACACGGGTCTGATCGCCGGAGTTGCTGCCGGCTCGTGGTCCGCCCTGGTCGCGGTCATCATGCCCTTTGTGGGCTGGTTACTCGATCAATCGCGGTATGGCGAGGCGTTTGCGTTTGCCGCGCTGTTGCCGGTGCTCGGGTTCTGCGGATGGTGGTCGTGCTCGCGGGCTACGCCAGCCGCGTCCTCCGCTGCGCGAGCTTGAGGATCGCCGCAACGCTGCACACCTCCGTGATTTCGCCGTTCATGGCCATGACCACGGCATCGGCGAACGGCGTCCACCGTATGGTGATCGCCTCGTCACCTTCCTGCGCACTCCCGACGAACCGCAGGTCAGTGGCCAGGAACAGGTGCTCGACATCCGTCGTAACTCCGTTATTCAGATCGACGGCCCCGATCGATTCCCACTTTGCTGCCTCAAAACCTGTTTCCTCGCGCAGCTCGCGCTGTGCTACTGCGAGGATGTCCGTCTCCCCGCCAGCCGATCCGCCGCGAGGCAGCTCCCAGCTCCAGCGGTTCACCGTATACCGCCACTGCCCGGCGAGCAGCACGCGATCCGCATCATCGATGGCGACCACGCCGATCGACGGCCGTATCTCGACCACGCCGTAAATCCCCTGCCTTCCGTCAGGCCGAATGACCCGGTCTTCGCGAACCCGTATCCACGCGTTCTCGTACGCGATACGCGAGGAAAGCGTGCGCCAGGGATTTGGCGGAGTGGCGAACATGCCGGGACCAGCCGCGCCTTGTCCGCTCATTGTTTCCCCAACTCGCGGAACTTCTCCCGTGCCCGCCGCGAGTTTGGTTCGGCGTTCCCGAAGTAAGCCGTGATATCCTCCCGCAAATCCCGCGCCACGGGCCGATCACCGAGCTTCTCGAGCAGCCTCACATATGCGTTGTCGGCCATGCGGTACTCTCCACGGCGCACCGGCTCGCCGATATCGAGATTCATGTCTTCCAGTGTTGCGCCGCCCGGCATCAGTCTGCGGCAGTCTTCGATCGTCGCATTGAATGTTTTCATGAACAGAAGCTCCGCGTCGGAATTGGGCATCCGATAAGACAGCGCGGAAAACGGTCCAATCCTCGGCACGATCCGCAACACGGCGGCGAGCAGGCGGGCGAAAAAGCCGGGGCGCCGGTACTCGCGACCCCACTCGCGTTCGTAGGCTGCGCGCGAAAGCTGGTAAAGAAACCGCTCGCGCGTTATACCCGGCTGGCTTGCCTCGATCTCTTTTCTGCGCTCCGCCCAGGCGACCTTCGTGATGCGCGGAAAAATGCCGCTGATCGTCCACCGGTAAGTCCCGATTGCCAGATCGACGCTCGCGAACACGTCTCGCAGCTGAAGCGCGTAAGTCTCCTGGAACGCCTGGTCGAGCAGCCGTGTCGCCACAGCAAAGCCGATAAGACTGCGGTAGCGGTCCGGCGCGTAGCGTGCCTTTGCAACCTGAAGCACGTCGAAACCAAACTCCACTTTCAGATGCGCAGCCGGGTTCTTCTCATACGGGATTGGCGAACCGAACTTCGCTTTCAGCTTCGGGTACAATTGCGGAACCACCAGGTTGGTCGCGCCGGGGTGCCCGTGGTTATCGGTCGCATAATGCGTGAGCGCTCCGAGCGCAAACGCGTACTCCTGGGGGGTCTGCGCACGTTTCAGCAGGGCGCTGACGAAATCACCGCTGCGCACGTAATGTGTGAGGTCGCTGAACAGATGGCTGCCGAGCGGATAATACCCGAGGTCCTGAATGATCGCACCGCCATAGGCGTGTGCATGGGCCGTCCTCAGCTCCTCGGGCGTGACGTTCGGAAATCGCCTCCGGATGAGCGGCGTCATCGATTGTTCCCAGAGCACGTCGACGATCGCCTCGTGGGCCAGCACCGAGAACCCGGCGGCCTCCGAGACTGCGAGCATGGCCAGCAGACACATCCGCGCGTACGGCACGATTTACACTGTATCGTTGACAGTCACGACCGGATCGTCCCGCCCCCGTTATAATTCCAGTTTGTTGATGCTCGAAGCCTTCGGCGTGTCTGATCCGGGCTGCTGCCGGGGCAATAACGAGGACGCATATCTGCTCGACACGGGCCTCGACCTTTATCTCGTCGCCGATGGCATGGGAGGCGCTCAGGCTGGAGAGCACGCTTCGCGCCTCGCCATTGAAACCGTCGCCGACCAGTGCCGGCAGGCTCGTGAGCCCAGCGCTGAAATCCTGCTCTCCGCCTTCGAGCTCGCGAATCACCGGGTTCTCGATGCTTCCTACGGTGACCCGAATCTGCACGGGATGGGCACCACACTGACCGCCGCGTGGCGCCTGGGCGAGGAGATGCTCGTTGCGAACGTGGGCGACAGCCGCGCCTACGTGTTCGTTGAAGGACGCCTGCACGTAATCACCGACGACCAGACCTGGGTCAACGAAGTTGGCCGGAAACTGGGGATGGGCGAGACGGTGCTACGGAACCATCCCATGCGGCACGTTCTCACGATGGCTATCGGGGTAGGAGACGCGCTAAGGGTTCAGTCTTATGCCATGCCCCTCCTTCGCGAAGCGCAGTTCCTCCTGTGCAGCGACGGGCTGCACGGAGTGGTCGATCCGCAGATTATTGCCGGCACATTAGCGGGTAGGAGAAATCTGGAGGACAAATGCCACTCTCTTATCGATGCAGCTCGGCAAGCCGGTGGGCCGGACAACATTACCGCCGTCCTCATTCGAGCGGCGTAAGCGCGGCCGCGGCCTTATAATCCTCCTCCTCGTTTCGGTGACCCTCGCACACGGCGCGGCCGATCACTCGGTGGCCATCCTGCGCTTACGAGTGGTCGAAGGAGACGCCGCGGTTTATCCAACGGGCACTCGCACAGTACGCCCGTTCACCATCCAGGTCACCGATGAAACCGGGCGTCCTGTGGAAGGCGCCGCGGTGAGTATTCTGCTTCCGAACGACGGTGCGACCGGCATGTTCAACGGCAACATGCGAAGCGACATCGTGACTACGGGTGCCGACGGTCGCGCCACTGCCGGGTCGATTCAGTGGAACCGTACGCCGGGCGCTGTGTCCATCCGGGTAACCGTCTCGAAATCGGAGGTTCGCGCGGGAACACTCATATCGCAGTACCTCACGGACTCGCCCGCAGTGGCCGCCCGTTCCGCTGCACAGGGCCGCAGCCGCTGGCTGACGACCGGCCTGATCATCGGCGGCGCGGGAGCCGGTGCGCTGGCGGTGGCGCTCGTGCGCTCACCCGCCTCCGGCGTGGCCGGCACAAGCACGCCGGCCGGGGGAACGTCGATCAGCATCGGAACGCCTTCGATCATCATCGGGAGACCCTGAATGCGCCTCGCTGTTGCTTCTCTTGCGCTCTGCGTGCTCGCTGCCGCGGAAGTGACCGCGCCGCGCGTCGCGCTCGTCCGATTCAACGACGGCTCGGTTCGCCCGCTGCATGGTACCCCGGGCAGCCTCATCGTCGGCGAGCCCCTGCTCCGCGGAATCGAGGCACTCACGTTCGACGGCACAGTCGGGCAGGCGCGCACCCGTGACGAGATCCTGACCCTCAATGCCGATGGCGCGGTGCTGGATCGTACGCCGCTGTCGAGCGATGCGCCGGAAGGCGAACCCCTCGCATATATCGACAACGATGATCTGGTGCTGCGCGCGTCGGGCAAACGTCTGCGGCTGCCCTTCGCGATCCACCGGATCGAACGAGCAGCGTCGGAATACCTCGCGCTCAGCGGCAGCGAAGGCCGGTTGCTCGCCTGCACTGCGGAAGGGCGCGAAGCGTTCTTCGCAATTCCTGAGATTGCCGAATGAGAACTCTGCTGCTGCTCATGGCGGTTGCGATGCCCGTCTGGGGAGAGTTCCAGCTGTTCACCGTATCCGGCACCGTCGAAACGCCTGTGCCTGCCGTTTATCATCTCGGCGCGACGCGCCCGGGCGACACTCTCGAGGTCCGATTCCGGCTTCGGAATACCAGTACCGCGGCCGTTACGCTGCGGCCGGTCACGATAGCGGGTCCCGGTTTTTCGCTGTTTGGCCAGCCGATGTCACAGCCGCCGGTTGCCGCCGGTTCGAACGTAGATTTCTCGGTCCGTTTCACTGCGGTTGATCCGGGGCCATACGCGGCGAACCTGACGGTCAATGGCCGCATCACGATGCTTACCGCCACAGTGGCCGGCAGCACGGTCGTGACCCTGGACGGTCAGCTGCTGGCCGCGGGAGCCACCATCGAGTTCGGAATTCTCGAGCGCGGCCAGTCCCTCACGCGAAGGGTCAAAGTCGAGAACCGCACCACGTCAACGCTGGCGCTCGACGATGCTGCGGCGTCCGGCGCGGGCTTCAGCGTCGCTGCGCCAGCGCTGCCCGCGCCAATTCCAGCGAACGGTTCTCTCGCGGTAGACGTTACGTGCAAACCGGAGAAAGCCGGCTTTCTCACCGGCTCACTGTCAATAGATGGGCGGCAGTACAGGCTGGCGGTTCTCGCGAATGAGCCGAAAGCCCCGCGCCCGGCCATTGCGATCAACGGCACGGTGCGCAGCGGTGAACAGATTGCCATCGAGGTACCGCTGGCCGAGACCTCGCGCGCGAACGCAACCGGAACCCTTACCGTGGAACTGCGCGCGCCCACGCGAGACGACGCGGTCGTCTTTACCGCTTCGGGCCGGAAAACGATCAGCTTCGAAGTCCGCGAAGGCGACCGCAAAGCGCAATTCGGCAGCGGCGAGCGGACGCTGCTGCAAACGGGCACGACGGCCGGCACGCTCGTGGTCAAAGGCGAACTCGGCGGCTATACCGAGCAGTTTACGATGGTGATTGCGCCCGAGATCGTGCGCGTCGACTCCGGCCGTGCCACGCGCGAAGGCAGGAATCTCGTAGTGCAGCTGAACGCTTTCGACAACACCCGCACTTTATCGCGCCTCGCGTACACGTTCTATGATGCAAAGGGAGCCGCGATCAACGCGAACCCGGTTGTCCCTGACGTCACGGCCGATTTTCGCCGCTACTTCGACGGTTCCACGCTCGGCGGGGCTTTCGGCGTGAAGGCGGTGTTCCCGGTGACCGGCGATCCGGCGCAGGTCTCCGCTGTGGAAGTGGAATTGAAAAACGACACCGGCGTGACGCGCACCGGAAGGCTTGCTTTTTGATGCCGGTCGCGCTCACGATCGCCGGTTCCGATCCGAGCGGCGGAGCCGGCATCCAGGCCGACCTCAAGACATTTCATCAGTTCGGCGTTTACGGCGAAGCGGTGGTCACGCTGCTGACCGTGCAGAACACGCGCAGCGTAGCGCGAGTTGAAGTCATGCGTGCCGAGCTCGTGCTCGAGCAACTCCGCGCGGTCATCTCCGACATTCCTCCAAACGCAGCGAAAACGGGTGCGCTCGGTAGTGCCGAGGTAATCGAAGCAATTGCCGCTGAAGCCGCGCAGTGGACATTTCCGCTCGTCGTCGATCCGGTTATGATCAGCAAACACGGCGCGCCGCTGATCGCGGAGGACGCGACGACCGCGGTACGCGCCCGCCTCCTGCCGCGAGCGGCCCTGCTTACGCCAAATCTCCACGAAGCTGCCGTGTTGACCGGGCGCGCCGCAGGAACGACGGAGCAGATGCGAGAAGCTGCGCGAGCGCTGCACGGCCTCGGCGCGCGTGCAGTGTTGGTCAAAGGCGGCCATCTGGAAGGGCACGCAACAGACGTTCTCTACGATGGCACGGATTTCGCGGAGCTCCGTGCGCCCCGCATAGATACGCAGCATACACACGGCACCGGCTGCACGTACACGGCAGCGATCACGGCACAGCTCGCACAGGGTGCCGCTCTCATCGACGCGGTCCGGGCCGCAAAGCGCTTCATCACGGACGCGATCCGCACGAATCCGGGACTGGGTGCCGGCAACGGGCCGGTAAACCACTTTGGGAGGACCCGCTAATACTTTGGCACGCGCGGGTCGACCTTATCGCTCCATGCGAGAATGCCGCCCTTCATGTTCCGCACATTCCGGAAGCCGCTCTGGCGGAGGAGGTCGACCGCCTTCGCGCTCCGCATGCCGCTCTTACAGTGCGCGACGATCTCGGTCCCGGGATCGAGCTCGTTCAGCCGCTTAGGCAATTCGCCGAGCGGGATCAGCCGCGACGTCGGAATGCGGCATATCTGATACTCGTGCGGCTCGCGCACGTCGATCAGCACGAAGTCGTCGCCCCGATCGATCTTCTGTTTCACCTCGGCGGGTTCGATCTCGCCCGTTTGCGGCGCGGCCTCCGGAGGGTGGGCCGGAACCCCGCAGAACTGCTGGTAATCGATCAGCTTCAGCACCGTCGGATGATCCCCGCACACCGGGCACTCGGGATTCCGCCGCAGTTTCAGCTCGCGGAAGCGCATGGCGAGCGCGTCGTAAAGCAGGAGGCGTCCGGCCAGCGGGTCGCCGCTCCCGAGGATCAGCTTTACGGCTTCGGTCGCCTGTACGACTCCGATCAAACCGGGCAGAATTCCGAGAACGCCACCCTCGGCGCAGCTCGGCACGAGGCCAGGCGGTGGCGGCTCGGGATAGAGGCACCGATAGCAGGGCCCACCCTGATACGCGAACACGCTCGCCTGGCCTTCGAAACGGAAGATCGAACCGTAGACATTCGGTTTTTTCAGCAGGACGCACGCGTCGTTGACGAGATATCGCGTGGGAAAGTTGTCCGTGCCATCGATGACGATGTCGTACGGACGAAGTATGTCGAGCGCGTTCTCGCTCGACAACGTCACTTCGTATCGATCGATCTCGACATTGGGATTAATGTCGCGCATCGTGTCGGCCGCGGAATCGAGCTTCTTCCGGCCCACGTCCTTCGTGCCGTGGATGATCTGCCGCTGGAGGTTCGATTCATCGACAACGTCGAAGTCAACGATGCCGATGCGTCCGACCCCCGCCGCGGCAAGATACATACCGAGCGGCGCGCCGAGTCCTCCGGTGCCGACCAGCAGCACCTTCGCTGCCTTCAGCCTCAGCTGCCCTTCCATGCCGACCTCGGGCATGATGAGGTGCCGGCTGTAGCGGCGTATCTCTTCGTTCGAAAGCGCCAGCGCCGGCGCCGGTGTGTCCAGAACAGCCATCAGAAACCTCCGGCGACGCTCGGCACGATGGATACCGTATCGCTCTCTCTGACCGGCGTCGCGTCCCTGCCCGCATAGCGGATGTCTTCGTCGTTGACGTACACGTTGACGAAGCTGCGGAGCCGGCCTTCATCGTTGTACAGGTGCCGCTTCAGTTCCGGAAACTGCGATGTCAGAGACGCGAGCACCTCGCCTGCCGTATTTCCGGCGATTTCGACCGAGTCTTTCTTATCCACGTACTGCCGAAGCGGTGTGGGTATCAGAATCTTTGCCATAAATCAGTTCCTCTTCATCGGCGCGCGTTTGATCGAGGTCGGGCAGAAAGCTCCTTGCCGCGACCACCTCGCCACGGCGCACCGAAAGCACTACGAACGAATACCATGGGCAGGAATTCTTCAAATCTGTCGCGGAGAAATAGGCGTCGCAATCGGGATGCGAGTGAAAGATGCCGATCAGCTCGAGCCCGCGTGCCCGCGCCTCCCGGTCGGCGCGCAGCAGGTCCTCCGGCGCGATCTCGTAGCGCTCACGCTGTACGCCTTCAAAGGCATTCTCGATCGGTACGGCCTCGGCAACCCGTTTCGTGCCGCCCTCGAGGGTGCCCAGCATCGCGCCGCAGCACTCGTTCGGGTAGGCAGCGCGCGCGTGGGCGACCATCACGTCCCACGCAGCGCGGCTAATCGCGATCATCCCAGAAATGCTCGCTCAGGTATTTATCCGCGGCATCGCACAGGATGGTGACAACGACTCCCCGCTCGCCGCGCGTCTGGATCTCCCCCGCCAGCTGCGCGGCCGCATGCAGGTTTGCGCCGGATGAGACGCCAACGAGCACGCCTTCGTCGCGCGCGATGCGCCGCACCATCTCGTGGGCGTCCTCCGTCTCCAGCCAGAAGTTTCCGTCCAGACTCTCCGGCTTGTAGATTCCGGGCACAATGGCGCTGGGCATGTGCTTCAGACCCTCGATGCCGTGAAATCCGCTCGCCGGCTGCGCCGAGTAGCACCTGACATTCGGCACCTCTTCGCGAAGCCGCCGGGTCACGCCCATGCAGGTTCCGCTCGTTCCGAGTCCGGCCACGAAATGCGTCACCCGACCTGCCGTCTGCCGAATGATTTCTACTCCCGTAGTAAGATAGTGGGCCTGCCAGTTCGCCGGATTGTTGTACTGGTCGGGGTAGAAATACGCATCCGGATCAGCGGCGTAGATTTCACGGCACTTTCGGATAGCGCCATCCGAGCCGGTCGCCGGATCGGTGCACACGATCTCCGCTCCATACGCCTTCAGGATTCTTTTCCTTTCG
>DASSSG010000382.1:0-4547 GCA_035708545.1 Bryobacteraceae bacterium
TATCGACCTGTTTGGCGAAGTCGACGCGCGTCTTCCAGTCCGCGATTTCTTCGGGATCGTCCGGCTGTTTCGATTTCATTACGCGGCGCGCGATCGTCGAGGTCTGCGCCGACCAGCGTTTGACGAGTTCGGTATCGCCGCGCTGTTCGACCGCGCGGAGCGCGTTGTGAGCAGCGGCGACATCATCGGGATCGGTGCCGAGAATACGGATTGCGAGCTCGAGCACACGATCGAAGTTCTTGTTTTTCAGCGCGGCCGACTGCAGGTGCGAAAGCACCCACGTGATGGCTTCGTGATTCGGGTAATCCTTCGCGAATTTCTCGAGCATTACCAGCTGCTTGTCAGGGTTCTGCTCGGCATCGATCTGCTGAAGGAGAAGTCCCTCGATGGTGTCGCTTTCGACCATCAGCTTCTGAGCGGAAGCTGCCATCGAAATCAGCACAGCGACGAGTGCGATTCGAAGGACCAGCGTCATATAAAGACTCCTTCTGCTTGCCCTTTCCGGCTGCGAAAATACCTTGCAACCCAAGGTCAGTCTCTCATATATCGTTCTCTATGCTCTAGAAAAATAGACACTGAGACAGGTTTTCAGGGCCTGCGGGTACCAGGAATAAGGCATTTATCCTGGACTAATACGCGGGGATTTCCTTTGAATTACCTAATGCCCAGGGAATTGACCGCAGGCGATTCCGAGCGCGCGTGCGATGCTGCGCGTCAGTCAGAGTGTCATGGGCGCGGGGGCGGCGCATCCGACGGCGGCACCGGTTTGCCGTCGATAGTGTGCGGCTCCATGAGCTCGGTGCGAGTGCCGTCGGGATCGTACAGGTTGAGCTGGCGTTTACGGTTCGTGCCGGTGCGGATCTCGAGTGGACGCGTGTACAGCCTGCGCCAGGCGCGAGCTTCGAGCGAGGCGAGGCTCGCGGCGATGTCCCGGGTCTCGAGACACAGGTGATGAGCGCTGCCGCGGACGGTGGGCGCGGGCAGCTCTTTGTAGAGCATGAACTCGATATAGTCGTCGCCTTCGGGGACCTTCATGTTTACCCAGTTCAGTTCCGTCGTGGTGCGGCTGCCTCGCCAGATCTCACGGAAGCCGAGAATTTCGCCATAAAACCTCATCGCGGCTTCCAGAGACCCGACCAGAATTCCGACATGCATCATGCGCGTGGAGATGCGCCCCTCAGGCATGTAGCGGCCTTTTTCGCGGGCAGTCCAGCCGGAGGGTTCGTACTGGACGATCTCGACGGTATGGCCGTCGGGGTCTTTCACGTTGAAGGCTGAATTGCCGATCCGGACTTTGTTTACGCGATCGGGAACGGGTACGCCCCTCGCTGCCAGATAACGTCGTAAAGCTTCGGCGTTATCGGTCTCGATCGAGATGTGGTGCAGGCGGTCGGAATTCGGCTCGCGCTCGGGGAAAAGCTCGATATACTGACGCTCGTTGATTTTGAAGAACGCGACTGATGGCGTACCGTCCGCGTTCGTGAGGGTGTACGGCTCGACATAGCCGAGGAACTCCCGGTAGAACGCACGTGACTTGTCGAGGTCCGCGGCGTAGAGCGCGATGTGTGCCAGGCCGGTAATGCGCGGGCGCGGCGGAGTCTCGCTCTGAGCCAGGGCCGCGGCGGCCGTCGCGAGGAGCAGGACGATGCGACACATGGGTTAACTGCCGGACTGCCGCGCAGAGCTCAGGTTCGATTTGTCAATCAGAGTCGAACCGGTATCGATGACCGCCGGAATCGGACTGGACGGGTTCTGGGACCAGTTCGCGGAGAGCGGCTGAATCGGGTGGTGATGAAGGTCATCGAGCACCTTCAGGCCGTAGTAGGCCATGGTGTACGGGCGCTGGCCGATCGTGGCGGCGATCTTGCCTTTTTCGATCCAATCGAGGGTGCCCTGATCGGTGTCCATAGCGATGACGATCTTGTCAGTGACCCTTTTGCGATCGAGGACGTCGGCGATCTCCTTACAGGCGGTGGCCTCGAGGCAGACGAAGGCATTGATGGGAGCTTTGGAATCGATCAGGCTGCTCGCTTCATCGAACGCGGTGCCCGCGTCACCCTTACTGTCGATCGTGTTGGTAATGCGGATGCCGGGGTGAGTCGCGAGGCCGTCCTCATATCCGTGCAGCCTTTCGTTGAGGTTCGGCTGCGCCGGGATGGTAAAGACGGCGACGTTGCCTTTGCCGCCCAGGCGTTGCGCGAGGACACGCGCTCCGGTCACGCCAACCTGGTAATTATTGGTGCCGATGAAGAGGAGCCGCTGGCTGCCTGGAGCGTCGGAATCCATGGTGATGACGGGGATGCCGGCCGCAATCGCCTGGTTGATCGCCGGCTTCAGCATCTCGGCGTCGGATGCGGAGACGAGAATACCGGCGGGTTTCTGTCCGATGACGCGGCGGAGGTCCTCGAGCTGGGCTTTGTTGTCCCAGCGGTCGGGTCCGACCATTTCGGCACGGACGTTCATCTGGCGCGCGGCCTTCTCGAGTCCCTGCGCGGCGGCCTGCCAGTACGGGATCTTGATGTTGCTGGTGACGAGGTAATAGCGCTCGGCAGCACTGTGCTCGGGTTTGCTGCAGCCGGCGAGGACGAGCACTGTCGCCGCCAGGGGGAGGTTCAGGTTTCGATGCATGGCAGTCTCTCGCGCGATTGTATGGCAAAACGAGGGGCGCTTGCAGAAGCTATGATGGTCGGCGCTTCATGAAGAACGATGACGCGCTTGCATGCACGCACCGGAGGAAGCTCGTATGGCCGGCGATGACGTTTTTTTTCGTTTTGACTGCGGCCGCGGGCGAGCTGCGGGACGTCGAGTTTGCCCGGCCGGATGGAATCGCGCTGACGCTCGATGGCTGGATTCCGGAGACAACACGGTCGCAGGCAGCCGTGGTTCTCGTACACGGCGGCGGCTGGGAAGCGGGTGACAAACGCACCTATATAGGTCCGTGGTTCGAAACCCTGGCGCAGGCGGGAATCGCGTGGATCACCATCAATTACCGGCTCTCCGGCCAGGCGAAGCATCCGGCAGCGGTCGAAGACATCGAGGCCGCGGTGCGCTGGGTGCGCGTAAACGCGAAGCGGTTGCGCATCGATGCTTCGCGGATCGCGCTCATGGGCGAGTCGGCGGGGGCGCATCTGGCGATGCTCGCCGCGCTGCGCGGGCGCGAACGCGTGGCGACGGTCGTGGGCTTTTACGGAGTCTACGATGTGCCGCTGTGGGTGCAGCAGCGCGGGGAGTTGCCGCGTAACATCGGCCGATATCTGCCGGACAGCGACCCCGCAACACTGCGCGCCACATCGCCGGTCGAGTATGTGCACGCGAAGGCGCCGCCATTGCTGCTGATCCACGGCTCGGCGGATAAGGGAGTGCCGTCCGCACAATCCGAGCGCTTGTGCCAGGCAGCACGAGCGAAGGGCGTACGCTGCGAGCTGATGGTGATCGAGGGCGCGCCACACGGCGTCGAGAACTGGGAGAGGAACGACCGTTTTCAGGCCTGGAAGCCGCGAGTGACGACCTGGCTCGCCGACACGCTTCGAGTGACTCACGCCTCGCCACGCCGGCGCCGGATCAGCCAGGGCTCGATCGCGCCGGGATCGTCGAGAATGTCGTATTCGAGCTCGCGGAACTGGCTGTCGAGAACAACACGCTCGATCGCGGTGCCCAGCGACGGATCCCCGGATTCCTGACGTTTCCTGTCAATCAGGGCGAGAATCGCTTCGCACATCTCCAGACGCGCTGACGTGTTGTTCATATCGTGCTCCCTCTATATGTCTTACGTGAATGGCTCCCGGTGGATGTTTCACCCCGCTCCGGCGAGGAGACGGCGGGCGCGAGCGGCGACAAAACAGTCCGAATCCCATTTCCGGACAGTTCGGCGGTGGTGGAGACGACGGCTTCGGCTGTCGCGGATGCGGCCGCGGCGGCCGGCTCGGGTTCGTTTCGTAATTCTGCTTGTGTGCCGGCGCCGGGCTCGGCCGCGGGGAGCGGCTGGGCGCGGCGGCGGTCGCGCTGAGCGGCTTCGAGCTCATGCAGCGCGCGGTAGAAGTCGCGCGTGGTCATTCGCTCGTACCGAAAGAAGTTCACGAGATTATCCGGCGGGACCTCGGCGAGAGCGCCGGCCAGGGCGCGGTCTGCTTCCGTCTGAGTCGGCGGGTCCTCCGCGCCGGCGCTGCGGCGCATGGCGAAGATGTACTCCGTCCAGAGCTGAGTCTCGACGCGGCGCAGGCGGAGCAGCCGCCACGAGCAGCGTGCGAATTCCTCGAACAGCAGGCGCTCGGTGTGAGTGGCGGGCAGGTAATCCTGAAAGAGATCTTCGCGAAGCTGTTCGAAGGCTTTCGGATCTTCGCCCGGGAGCACGGTCGTCGCGGCGCTCAAACCATGAGTCACCGCGTTAAATCGGACGGCGGCGCGTCCAGCGTCGGTTTTGGGACCACCGAGGGCGGCGTTTCGCCGGTTGGCGTTGAGCTGTCTTTGTGATGGCATAGCGGCCACCTCCGACTCGATTGTCCAGGCGTGGCGCGAACGAGGCGGCGGTGCCGCGACCATCGATTTCG
>DASSSG010000383.1:0-4801 GCA_035708545.1 Bryobacteraceae bacterium
GACCAATATCCCACGTCGCTGCCGGAATTTCTGAATTCCGGTTGTGATACTGCTCGCCGCGCTCGCACTTGCCGGACCGGCATGCACGGCCGAGTATTTCGGAGACAGCGAGAGCGCGGCAGGATCGCAGCGCGGCGAACCGGGTGCGCGACATAGAAGTGGAGGTCAAGCGGCCCGGCGGTTTTCCCAGTAGTCCTCGAAGCGGCCGTTGAGGTGACAGCAGCGGAGAGCCAGAATGGCATTCGCACCCTTGACGGTCCAGAACATTCCGGACTGTTTCAGACGATGGCCGATGACGGTCTTACAACCAGCCTCGATCACGCCGGAGCCGACAAACAGATGTTGTTTGCGGAACTTGGGGTAGTTCATGCGCCCAGCGTTACGAGCAAAGTAGTCGGCCTCGTTGCGGATCTTGTTGGCCAGATCGGGATCCGGCACACGGAGCGAGCGCAGCGAAGCGACCAGTTTGCCAATCTTGCCTTTATCGAGCCAGCGTTTCTGATGAAGGCGGATCCAGGCGTTCTGGCGCTTGCGGTCGTTGGGATAGAGCAGGCGCGCCAAGTCCCATAGGTGCTGGCGCGCGTGATACAGGTCGACAACCTGAACCGCGCCGGGGAAATGCTGGTTGGCGAGGTTCCAAATCCATTCCGCGCCGTCGCCGATAACCACTTTCTTTTCCGCACGGCTCCAGCCACGTTTCCAGGCCTCGACGTAGAGCCGCTTGCCGAACTGCTCCGCACTCTCAATGGCGCCGGTGTAGGTTGTTGAATCGGGATCACGAATCGCAAAGCCTTCCTCGTCCCAAGCACTCTGCGTGAACACGCAGCCGAGTTTGGCCTCCCGGGTATGAGCGGGCAGGCCGTCGAGCTTGCCTTGTCGTCCGGTGGTCTCTTTCTTCACCACTGGCACGCCGGTGCCGTCCATTTGGATATACAGGATAGGAACGGGTTCGCCAACAATGATCGGTAGATCGAGTTGCACCGCGCGGTCGATCTCTGCTTGCTCGCATCGCGCAATATCGGCGCCGATGCTCTCGGCCACGCGTTCGACGGACTTGGTGGTGACCTCCAGGCCCGCCAGCAGTTTCATCTGCGCGCGACCATGAGCGAAGGCTGCGTCCTGACCCACCAGCGCTTGCATCCGCCGCAGGCCAGGCGAGAACTCAGTATCGACCATATCGAGTTCCTCGTCAGCCGGGAACTGCCCTTGACGACAGTGCGGACATAGATACCAGGGCCGTGAGACTTCCACCGCGCCGACCACGGTCAGGACCGTTTTCGCGCGCAGTTCACGATAGCGCGCCTGCTGCCCGCACCGGCATGGGATGGTGCGTCGGTCCGGCACCGGAAACTGCAGCAACTCGGTCAAGGCCGTGGCTCCGGCCTGATGCATAACCGAGCGGACAAGCATCTCGACGGCTTCCAGATCCATGTGACCGGTCATGCGCACACCGGTGAAGATGGTCCGCAGCAGTTGCTCTATTTCGCGCGCGACTTCCTGCTGGATTGCGTCCGCCGTTTTTTTTCCTGTTCGCTCAGGGTTGGCTCTTCGACCGGCCGCAGGCGGCAGATCTTCTCGTTGACTTCCACCAGTTCCCGTCCGAGCCGCTGGTACTCACGAAACTCGGCGATCTCCCGCTCGGCCTTACGCACCGCCGCCGGAGTCGGCAAAGCTTCCGTCACGGTTTTGCCATGCCACTTGTAGGTCAAGCGGAGGTTCGGTCCGTGCCCCGGATCCTCGGGCCGGGCGCAATGGCAACTCGGTTTTCCACAGCGAAACACGGCTCCCACCACAGAGCCCGGACGCATATCTTTCAGATTCGCCAGAGCGCGAAGCAACTCCACGCGGCGCGCTTCCAGCAACGGCAGGGACTCGGCCATCGGCGGTCCTCCTTCTAGAAGTAGTATATACTTCTAGAATCAGACCTACACGCTCCAGATTGATCACATCCTCACTTTCATGTCGCACACCCCCAGCTGTTCACTAACTCGACGCGCGGTTTCGCGCCGGTCTATAATCGCATGAACCATCGATGGGCTGGCCCGAGCACAAGGCTCACACAAAACAACTGACGCTGCTCGATTCCATGATGATCATTATGGGCTCGATGATCGGCAGCGGGATTTTTCTTGGGCCCGCGCTCATTGCAGGGATTGTGCTCAAGTCGGGCCTCGGGCCGGGTTCATTTGTTCTCGTGTGGATCGTTGGCGGACTGCTCACGGTGTGCGCTGCGCTCTCATTCGGCGAGCTGGCCGCATCCATGCCGAATACCGGCGGCCAGTACGTTTTTCTGAAGCGCGCCTTCTCACCGTTTTGGGGGTATCTGTACGGCTGGACCCTGTTCACTGTGATTCAGACGGGCTTCATCGCGGCCGTCGCTGTGGCGTTCGCAAATTATCTTGGCGTGTTTGTCCCGTGGGTAAGTCAGTCAAACACTCTGCTCGAAGCCGGCGCAGTGCGCGTGTCAACCGTTCAGCTCGTGGCCGTAATGCTGATCGCCGGGTTGTCGTGGATCAACTCGCGGGGGCTTCGCACGGGGTCGTTCGTGCAAAACCTCCTCGGGTTTGCGAAGATTGCGGCGCTGTGCGCAGTCGTAATTTTCGGTCTGACATGGAGCGGGGGAAGCTGGTCGCACTTCAGGCCTGTGCTGCCGCCGACGGTCTCGATGGGAGTGCTGGTGGCGTTCGCCGTCGCGATGTCGAAGGCGCTCTTTGCCTATGATTCCTGGAATGTCGTGACGTTCATTGCCGAGGAGACGAAGAATCCGGCGCGGATGCTGCCGCGGGCTTTGCTGCTGGGGACACTCGGCGTGACGATGATCTACACGGTCACGACGGCAGCCTATCTCTACGTGCTGCCGATTGAACAGGCGGCTGGGGTGCCGGATCAGCGAATTGCAGCGGAAGCGGCGCGACTCGTGATCGGGCCGATTGGCGTGATGCTGGTGGCGCTCGCGATCCTGATCTCGACTGCCGGCTGCGACAACGGTCTGATCCTGTCCGGTCCATGGCTGTATCATGCGATGGCGAAAGACGGGCTGTTCTTTCGAGGGGCGGCGAAGCTCGACAAGGGCCATCACATCCCGCGTCGTTCGCTGCAGTATCAGGCGATCTGGGCGTGTGCGCTCGTCCTCACGGGCAGCTTCGGATCGCGCGGCGCGCAGCTCTACAGTGATCTTCTGACGTTCACGTCGTTTGCTTCGCTGCTGTTCAACACGCTGACGATCGTCGGATTATTCGTGTTGCGAAAGCGCGAACCGGAGCTGCCGCGCCCGTATCGAGTCAGCGGCTACCCTTTCGTGCCGCTCGCGTATGCCGCTGTCGCGGTCTACTTCCTCGTCTTCATCGCACTCGGCGATCCGCGCAACGCAGGTCTCGGCCTCATGATGGTGTTGATCGGCGTGGCGCCGTATGTGTACTGGCGCGGGCGTGAGCAGGCTGCCGAGCACCGGCCGGCAGGCGCGATCGTCCGGTGACGCGCCACTCCCCGGCGGCAAGCGAACTCAGGCGCGCCGGCAGGATCGGAGGCCGCACTGATTCCGGTTGCCAGCCGAGGAGGTACCTGACCGCCGGCCCGCACACGCGTCCCTGGCAGGGCCCCATACCGCAACGCGACTGCAGTTTCGCAGCACGCCAGGAACCGTGCGCCCGGAGTGCGGCGAGGGGCACGTCCTCGCAGCGACAGACGATGGTGTCGGGCGGCGCGAGTGTCTTCAGCTCAGGCCGCAAAGCAAAGGCGTGCTCCAGGCGGGCGGCGAAGCTGTCGTCACGGCGGCGGTGAAGAGCGTCGGCCTCGCGATGCCGGTCCGTGGCCGCAAAGCCGGCGATCTGCCCCTCGAGCAAAGCGGCATCGACGCCGCCAATGCCGGTCGGCTCCCCCGCGCAGAGGACGTTTGCGACGGATGTTTGCTGGTATCGGTCAACCACGACGAAAGCGCCGCGCAAATCGCAGCCGAGCAACTGCGCCAGCTCGGTGTTCGGTACGAGGCCGAAGCCGCACGCGACATAGTCACATGCCCAGGTCTGGCCGGTGTTCAGAGTCACCCCGGTCACGTTATGCTCGCCATGCACCGCGGTGATCCAGGAGCTCGTTCGGTACGGAACGGCGGCGAGTGTCGCGCGCATGACGACGGCCTGAGCCAGTTTTCCTGGCTCCCTGATCAGTCCCGCGAGGAAGCAGCACAGCGCGCCTGCGCTCGCCTGCTCGGCGATGACCGGCACCACAGCCCCCTGGTTCCTGAGAAACGCAGCGACGGCGAGCAGCAGCGGTCCGGTGCCTGCGACAACCACGCGTTTGCCGCGGACGGGCAGTCCTGTCTTGACGAGCGACTGGAGACCACCCGCGCCAAACACGCCAGGCAGCGTCCAGCGGGGGAAGGGCAGGAAGCACTCGCGGCCCCCCGTGGCGAGAACCAGCTTGCGGTACTCGAGCTCACCCGAGGAGTCGCGTGTCTCCGCAAGCAGCGCACCGGGCGCAGGTGCGTCGACGATGCGCGTTGAGGGCAGCAGGATGATGGGAGCCGCACGCAGCCGTCGCGTCCAGTTGTTCTCGGTGGCACGCCAGATCTGGCCTCCTGGAGCAGGGTTCTCGTCGATGATCGCGACTCGCCGTTCACCATCAGCTGCGGTACATGCTGCCGCAATCCCCGCTGGCCCGCCGCCCACAACAACGACGTCGTAGCGATCAGCCGCCATCGGTCACCACGACCATTCCCGTCCGGCACGGCAGTTGACAGCTGCGTTCGTGCGCGATGCCGTCGATGGTCAGGCGGCATTCGAAGCAGGTACCCATCCCGCAGAGT
>DASSSG010000384.1:0-7783 GCA_035708545.1 Bryobacteraceae bacterium
GATCAGCGTGACGCCTGAAGTGCGGCGGCTGTTCATTGCCTCAGTGCCTCCGCTTTCGCGGCCGCTATGTCCTCCGGTGTGACAACTGTTCTGCGGAATCCTTCGAGCCTGAATGTGCGCCGTTGCTCGCCCGCCATCCACCAGACTTCGAGCTCTACCCGGTCGATCGCCGGCGCTCCGGGGCCTGCACCAGGTGTCATTTCAAACGGCAAAGCACGGGCCTGCCAGCCGCTCGTTGCGTCGAAGCTGCCCTGGTGGACGACAAACTTCGGCAAGCGCGCTGCCGCAAGCAGCTCGTCCATCTTCGTGCGCGCGAGGATGGTCGCGCGGTCGTAATCGGAAATCCGGCCCGCATTTCGCATCGAAGCAGAGAGGGAGGAGAGCAAGCCGACGACGGCAATGGCCATGATCACTGTCGCGACGAGCACTTCGAGAAGCGTGAGTCCGCGCTCGTTGTTCACGGCCGTTGCTCGGGGACGCTCACCCGCGGCGAGCCGGTGATGGGATCCACCTGAACGAGGCGCCGCGCTCCACGCCGGTTCTGAATCTCGATGGCAATGCGAGGAACGGAGCCGCCGGGATAGAAGATGAAACTGCGGTCCTGTTCTTCATTGCCGGCGAGTTGTGCCGGATGCACGCGCACGATCGTGATGCCTTCGGGAAGTTCCATACGGCGAACATAGCTGGGGTCTTGTGCGCGTAATATGAGTGCACGTTCCGCGCGTGAGATTGTGACCTCGGCGAGTTCCTGCCGGCGGTCGGCACGGACCAGCGCGCCGTTGAGAAAACTGACGATCGAGTCGGCCGCCGAGGTGAGTCGGAGCGAATCGACTCCGGAGTTGACCGATGGATACGCGATCGCGGCCGCGACGGCGATGATGCTCACCACAACGAGCATCTCGATCAGCGTGATGCCGGCCTCGCGCCACCTCACCCGGATACCCGTCAGTTCTTCCAGCTCACAATATCGGCGTTGATGCCCTCGCCGCCGGGGGCGCCGTCTGCGCCATAGGACGTGATATCGGGCTCATCGCCGTGTTCGCCGGGATACTTGTAGATGTACGGCCGTCCCCACGGATCGACGGGCACGTCCTTTGGCAGATACGGCCCTTGCCACAGCGGCAGGTTCTCCGGCTTGACTCGCAACGCCGCGAGACCCTGGTCGGTATTGGGATACGTACTCGTGTCGAGCCTGTAAGCCCCGAGCGCGGTCATGAAGCCTTCGATCTGGCTGCGTGCGGCTGTCACTTTCGCAGTGTCCGCCTTGTTCATCAGCCGCGGAATGACCAGCGCGCCGAACAGCGCGATGATCGTCACCACCACGAGCATCTCGATGAGCGTCACGCCGCGCTCGCGGCTGCGGCGCTGCTCACGCGTTTGTTTCTTCATACAGCCACCTCATTCATGCTGGTAATCGCCAACAGCATACTCAGGATAAGCGCCCCGATAATGACGCCCATCACGAGAATCACGACCGGCTCGAAGAGCGATGTGAAACGCTTGATTGCGGCTCGCGTGTCGCTCTCGTATATGTCGGCCATGCGTGCAAACATCTGATCCAGACGGCCGGTTTCCTCGCCGACGCTCAACAAATGTGCTGCGAGCGCGGGGAACTGGCCGGAGCGCCGGAGCGGCGCCGCCACGCCTTCGCCGCGCTTGACACCCTGCATCACCGCGTTCAGCGAGCCCGCGATTCGCTTGTTATTGAGCGTCGCGCCGGCGATCGCGATCGACTGCACGAGCGGCACGCTGTTGGCCACGAGCGTTCCCATCGCGCACGCGAACCTGGCCACTTCAGCTTTGCGCAGAGCGTCGCCCAGAACCGGAAGCTTCAGCCGGAAACTGTCCCACCACAGGCGTCCCGCCGCAGTTCGAATGTACGCCTGCAGCGCAATAATGCCTCCGGCCAAAGCGGCCGCAGTGACCCACAGGTACCGCTGCACGAACTTGCTCGCCTGGAGCATGATCATCGTCGGCAGCGGCATCCTGATCCGCGATTCCTCGAAAACGGCTGCGAACCGCGGGACCACGAAAGTCAGCAGAAAGAAGATCGAAATGACACCGACAGTAGCGAGCAGCGTCGGGTAGACCATTGACGAGATGATGTACCCGCGCAGATCATCGCGGGTTCGTTCGAACTCGGCCAGCCGGTCGAATACCTGAGCGAGCGATCCGGAAGCCTCGCCCGCGCGCACCATGTTCACGTACAGCTCGGTGAAGTATTCCGGGTGCGTGGCAAGCGAGTCCGCCAGCGACTTGCCGCCTTTCAGCACACGGATCACGTCGAGCACGACCGAGCGAAATGCAGGCCGCTCGGTGAGCTCGCTGGTGATGTTCAGTGCACGGTCGACGGGCACGCCTGCGCTCAGGAGTGTCGACAGTTCCTGAGTGAAGAACAGGACATCGCGCCGTTTGCCGCCGCCGAAGCTGGGCAGTTTCAGGTCGAGCCCGCCCTTCTTCTGCTCGACGCCGACATACACGGGCGTGAGACCCTGGCGGCGAAGTTCCTGGGCGGCTACTTTCGGCGATTGCGCGGTCAGCGTACCCGTGCGGGGCCGGCCGTCGGAGGCGATCGCGCGGAAGTAGAAGGTTGCGGCCATCAGAATTCCTGCGTCACGCGCATGACCTCGTCGACCGTAGTCACACCCTGCCGCACTTTCAGCCACCCGTCCTCACGCAGGTTACGCATGCCGTTGCGGCGAGCCGCGGCCGTGAGGACCGAGGCGTCCTCATTGGCCATGATGAGCCTGCGCAGCTCGTCGTTGAGCTCCATCAGCTCGAAGATGCCCACGCGGCCCGAATAGCCGCTGCCGAAGCATTCGTCGCAGCCGGCGCCGCGCCAGGTCTCGATCATCTCGCCGTCGGGCGTGAGCCGCTGGCCGTCCTTCACGATGCAGTCTCGGCAGATAACGCGCACGAGCCGCTGCGCGAGCACCGCAACCAATGACGACGTGATCAGGTAATTCTCGACGCCCATATCCGTGAGGCGCGTAATCGCGCTCGGCGCGTCATTTGTGTGCAGCGTGCTGTAGACGAAATGCCCAGTCAGCGCGGCGCGGATCGCGGTGTCAGCCGTCTCGCGATCGCGGATCTCGCCCACCATGATCACGTCCGGATCCTGCCGGACGATGTGCCGCAGCCCCGCCGCAAAGGTCAGCCCGATCTGCGGGTTCACGTGAATTTGGTTGATCCCGTCCATCTGGTATTCGACGGGATCTTCGATCGTGATGATTTTCCTGTCAGTCTGATTGATCCGCTTCAGCGCCGAGTAAAGTGTGGTCGACTTGCCGCTTCCGGTCGGACCCGTCACCAGCAGAATGCCGTGCGGCAGCGACGTGTAGTGCTCCATACGCGCGAGCATGTGCTCGTCGAACCCGAGCCGCCTCAGGTCATAGAAATCGCCCGCCGAACGATCGAGCAGACGCATCACCACACTCTCGCCGTACAGCGTCGGCAGAGTTGATACGCGAAGGTCCACCTCGCGCCCGAGGGTCTTGATCTTGATCCGGCCGTCCTGCGGCAGCCGGCGCTCGGCGATGTTCAGCCTGGCCATCAGCTTCACGCGCGAGATGATCGCGGCTTTCAGCTCGCGCGGCGGCGGCTCCTGCGGGTACAGCACACCGTCGATGCGGTAACGAATGCGAAACTCCCGTTCGAACGGTTCGATGTGGATATCGGAGGCGCGCTTCTCGACAGCCTGAGCGATCATCGCGTTCACGAGTCGAATAACCGGAGCCTCGCTTGCCATGTCGCGCAGGTGTTCCAGATCTTCGGAGGCCTGACCGTCCGTTCCCTCGAGATCGGTGACGGGCCGCTCTGCCTCGCCGTAGTAGCGATTGACGGCTTCGACGATCTCACCTTCGGCTGCGATCGCCGTTTGCACCCGCAGACCAGTTGCCGAGCGCACCGCGGCAATGGTCTCGAAATCGAGCGGATCGGCCATCGCCAGCGTCACGGTCGAATCGTTCAGCGCCAGCGGCATGCACCGGAACTGCCGAAGGAAGCGAGGAGAAAGGCGTTCGAGCTCGGGTGAGACGGGCGGCGGGCCCTCGATGCTGACGAGCGGCACCCCGAGCTGGTCCGAGAGCGCGGCCAGCACGTCGCGCTGCGAAATGAAACCGAGATCGACGAGAATCTTGCCCAGCTTCTCGCCGCGCTCCTTCTGGATCTCGAGCGCGCGCTCCAGATCCTCCGTCGTGATCTGCTGGCGTTCGACCAGCATTTCGCCGAGCCGCATCAGTACTCCTGCACTTGCAGCACGGCCTCCAATGGAGCCGGGTTCCCTTTTCCTGCTTCGAGCAGCGCTTTTTTCGGCGCCTGCATCACGACCTGAGCCGGCAGCCCGCTGCGGTCCTCCCAGTTAAAGTAGAACAGCGACACCCCGAGCACAATCTGCTCGTTAATCGGCACGCCGTCGAGCGAAGCCGCCGCTCCGATCAGCGCGTTCCGCATGTGCTGTTTGAGCAGGGTGACGCGGTACTGCTTCTTCTGCCGGATGCGCGCGATCTCCTGCTTCGTGAACTCGGGCCGGAAGGGCGAATTGACGGCTGAGGCGATGAGGTTGACCTCGGCAGTGAAGACGGCGCCGTAGCCACTCAGGTAGAGGCCACGGGTCGTACCGAGGAGCATGAAAGGGTCGGTCACATCGACACTCAGCACGCGCCGATCGAAACTCGCTTCCATGGCAGCGAGGCTGACACGCGAAACTCGCGTCTGCGCGGCAGCCGCGCCGGCCAAAAGCAGTGCCGCAACCAGTATCCTCATGGCGCCTCTCCTGAGGGCGCGGCTGCGTTCCGGGCGCTGGTCAGCAGCATCACGTTCATCTGCTTTTGAAGCACCTCGACGTACTGCTGCATGCGGACGAGACTGGCTTTGTGCTCGAGCTCCCACTGCTGCCGCTCCGCAGCGAGCGCCTTTTCAAACTCGGCCTTCTGCCGGGCCTCGCTGGCGGCGATGACGCGCTGAACGTCGATAACCGGGGCCGGCGCCGCCGCTGCGATCTGCACGGCCAGAGCCGCGGCCGGCCGTGAGACCCACGCGTGCAGCGCGATGGCCGCGCTCAGCATCGCGGCGGATGCGAAGCCCAGCCGTGCGCCCGACGACCACAGCCGCTGCCACCAGTTCGGCTCGAAGATCTTGTCGGAGACGAAGGCGATCCGGCGCGGCGGCTCCTCATCTCGTACGATAAGAAGCGTGGACTGCGTAAGCCGCAGCTCGTCCAGCTCCTCGCGGCATGCAGTGCATGTCTTCACGTGCGAATCGACGCTGCGCTGCTCGTCGCGCGCAAGCTCGCCGAAGAAATAGTCGCGGAGATCGTAAGGAGAGCAGCTCACTCCACACCTCGCATATGGATTGGAGCCAGCGTGGTCTTCAGGTTCTCCATCGCCGTGTACAGGCGCGATTTGATGGTCGATACCGGACAGCCCAGGATATCGGCCATCTCTTCGAACTTGAATCCCTGGTAGATCTTCAGGACCACGGCTTCGCGCTGATCTTCAGACAGCAGTTCCAGCGCGCGCTCGACTGCCAGGCTCACCTCGACTGGCAGCATGCGCCGTCCGACGGCCGACCCGCCCCACGAATCCCCCTCAACGTGCGACTCGAGGTCGGTCTCCGGCCGGTTGCGCCGCAGCAGCGAGCAGGCTTCGTTGTGCGCGATGCGGAACAGCCAGGGGCCGAACCGCGCCACGTCCTCGAGCTTGCCCAGATTCTGGTGCGCCTTTAAGAACACGTCCTGGCTGAGGTCCATCGCATCCTCCCGGTCTTTGACTAACCTGTAGAGGTAGTTGAAGATACGCTTTTCCCAGCGAGACACGAGGAGGTTGTAAGCCTCGACGTGGCCGCGACGGGCTTTCGCGATCAGGTCGCGATCTTCAACCTCGCGGAAGATCAACTATGGCTCCGTTTCCTGATGACGCGGATGATACCGAAAAAGACGGACCCAATGGCGCCGAACTCAGTGTATGTGATCATTTTTGCACGCTGACCGGCGCGATAAACTACCCGGATTCTGTCGAGTTTCTCTATAAGCTCGGCAATGAGATCGCTACGGCGAAGCTCGGCCTGGAGCGCATCCGAACGCTGCTGGCCGAGCTCGGGAACCCGGAGTGCGCGTTTCGGGTCATTCATGTCGCCGGCACCAACGGCAAGGGCTCGACGTGCGCGATGATCGAGGCGGCACTGCGCACCGCCGGGCATCACACTGGCCTGTATACCTCCCCGCACCTGGTCGATCCGACCGAACGCATCCAGATCAACGCCCAGCCGGTCACCCCCGAGCAGTTCGCCGCCGCCTTCAATAAGGTCCACGCTGTGGCCGAGCGGACGCCGCCGCATCCTACTTACTTCGAGACGGTCACTGCTATGGGCTTTCTGATATTTCGGGAAGCCGGCGTTCATGTCGCGGTGGTCGAGGTCGGGCTCGGCGGACGGCTCGATGCCACGAATGTCGTTCAGCCGGAGGTCACGGTCATCACTCCGGTCGACTTCGATCACGAACGTTTCCTTGGCTCGAGCATCGAGCAGATCGCCGCCGAGAAGGCAGGCATTCTAAAACCGCGCGTGCCGGCGGTGTTCGCGGCGCAGCGGCCCGAAGCCGACCGGGTGCTTACGGCGCGCGCCGCCGAGCTGGGACTGCGGGTCATCCGCTCGTCGGCGGTACGCGAGTTGCCGGTAAGGCCGCCGCTCGCGGGACGGCACCAGATCGAGAACGCCCGCACGGCCGTTGCCACCCTGACGCTGCTTGGAGTTGACGCGCGCGGCATCGCAAATGCCCGCTGGCCGGGCCGCCTCGAGCAGGTTGCGTCGCGGCCCGACATCATTCTGGATGGCGCGCACAATCCCGCGGGCGCGCGTGCGCTCGCCGAGCACATCCGCGAGCAGTACGGTGCCCGGCCCGTATGGATCGTCTTCGGAGCGATGCGCGACAAAGCGGTCAGCGAGATCGGCGAGATCCTGTTCCCGCTTGCCGATCGCGTGATTCTCACCGCACCGGCGCAGGCCCGCGCGGTACACCCGCAGGCGCTCCAGTTGGAGGGCGTCACAATGGCGCCCAATGTCGCCGCCGCCATCGAACTGGCACGCTCGGCCCCGTCCGGGGCGGCGGTATTCATCACGGGGTCGCTCTATCTCGTCGGGGAAGCACGGGCGATCCTCGTAAAATAGTGACCATCGGATGTCTCTCGGCCTGCTGCGGGCCTTGTTCATCACCGACCCGCTGATCGTTCTCGCCACCGCTGCGTTCGGGACCGTTAACCTGATCGCGGCGCTGTTCAATGCGAGCGAGGAGAAGCAGATCGACATCGCTCGTGCGTGGTCGCGGCGGCTGCTCCGCATCACCGGAGTCAAAGTCACGGTGCACGGCCTCGAGCACATAGACGCTGCGGGCGCATACGTGTTCGTCGCCAATCACGTGAGCTATATGGATACGCCGGTGATCTTCGCGAACATTCCTGCGCAGTTCCGGTTTCTGGCCAGGACGGAACTGTTCAAAATCCCGTTTATCGGCACGCACCTGAAACGCGCGGGACACATTCCGGTGCCGCTCGAAGCGAAGGCGTTCCTGCGAACGCTCACCGAGGCGGGACGCCTGGTCCGCGAGCGAGGCATTTCGCTGCTGATCTTCCCGGAGGGCGGCCGCTCGGAGACGGGCGAGCTGCAGGAGTTCAAAGATGGCGCCGCGTACCTGGCGATCAAGGCCGGAGCGCCGGTGGTCCCGCTCGGGCTGATCGGCATGTATCAGATCCTGCCGATGCATTCGATTCACATGCGGCCGGGCCATGTC
>DASSSG010000385.1:0-5580 GCA_035708545.1 Bryobacteraceae bacterium
CGATCGCTGGTGATCCCGCCGGCCTGGGAGGAGGTGTGGATTTGTCCGACGAGCACCGGTCACCTGCAGGCGGTCGGCCGCGATGCAAAAGGCCGGAAGCAGTATCGATATCACTCGCTCTACAGGCATGTGCGCGATCAAACGAAGTTCGGGCGCATGCTTGCGTTCGGAGCGGCGCTTGCGAAGATCCGTGCGCGCATCGATGGCGATCTGGCGTTGCGCGGTCTGCCGCGAAACAAGGTGCTCGCCGCTGTCGTGAAACTGCTCGACACGACGTGCATGCGCATCGGCAACGACGAGTACAAGAAGCAGAACGACTCCTACGGGCTCACGACGCTTCAGGACAAACATGTGCACGTGGAGGGCGGCACGATCCGCTTCCGCTTTCGAGGTAAGAGCGGCAAGGAGCAGAACATTATCCTGACGGATCCCCGGCTCGCGAAGGTCGTACGTAAGTCCCGCGACCTGCCGGGTTACGAGCTGTTCCAGTACGTCGATGAAGACGGCAAAGTCTGCGATATCACTTCGACCGACGTGAACGGATATATCCGGGAAATTTCGGGCGAAGATTTCACCGCGAAGGACTTCCGGACGTGGGGCGGAACCGGATTGGCCGTGTTGTCGCTCGAGGCTATGGGCGCGGCGGAGACGGACAACACCGCAAGGAAGAATATCGTCGCCGCCGTTAAGGAAGTCGCCGGCAAACTCGGCAATCGTCCGGCGACCTGCAAGAAGTATTACGTGCACCCGGCGGTGCTCGAGGCCTACGAGGATGGGACGCTGTTCGACATACTGGGCAGCTGCTCGTGCACGGACCGGGGCGACGCCCGGCGCGCCGAGGAATGCATCATGAAGCTCGTAGCGAGATACGTCGAGAAGCTGGCGCCGCCGAAGCGTCCCGACGAGGATCTGTTGCCGGAGCTGACGCGCTCGCTGAAACGCAGGCGGGCCTGAACTCACCTCCTGCGGCTGCGCTGCACTATCCTGAATCTGGATCTCAGCCATGACCCGACTTCGCCTCACCCTCTGCGGCGGCGTGCTTGCCGCCGCCTCAATCGTATTCGCGTGGCAAACTGCCCCGTCGCCATCACAAACCGCCACCGATCCCGAGCTGATGCTCATCGAGGGCTTCCGCCGCTCGACGGTTGCTTCCGTCGCCGATGCGGTCGATCAGGTCATCGGCGAGCGCGGATTTCTGTCGCATGACATGCGCCCGCGCGTCCCGGGCCAGATCGTGGGCCGTGCCGTCACCGCGCTGCTGCGAGCAGCGCCGCCCGAGAAGGCCACGGCCGCTCTGAGCGCGCGTCACTCGGTCGAGATGATTGACACCGCGCGGCCCGGAACGGTCGGTGTCATCGTCGTCGAAGACGGTCTCGACGTGGCCGGCATGGGAGGGCTCATGGCCACCGCAGCGCGCTCGCGCGACATGGCCGGTGTGATCATCGACGGCGGCCTGCGCGATGTCGCCGAGGTGCGAGCGCTCGGCCTGCCCGCTTACAGCCGCAGCGTGGTGCCCTCGAGCTCCGTCGGCCGCTGGGCGACGGTTGGCAATAACCTGCAGGTACGGTGCGCCGGCGTCACGATCAAACCCGGCGACATTATCGTTGCGGGTGAGGACGGCGTGGTTCGGGTTCCGTCCGAGCGTGCGCAGGAAGTCCTCAGGCGATCGCAGGAAATCGATGATCGGGAGACGCGCATGGTGCCATTCATTAAGCAGCATCGATCTCTCACCAGGGCCATTCAGGTATTCAACAGGATTTGAACTGCGGAGACGAACCCGGTCCGTTCCGGGTATACTCTAACGGTCAGTGTTAACCCAAGAGTCGTACGGTGATTCGTTCGGCCCCGCCAGCTAATGCAGCACAGCGCGTGGACCGATAATGAGGGTAAGCGTATGCAGAATCGCCGAGCGGAGCCGCGGTTGCTCTGTGCCGATCTTGTCGACATTCAATGGAAGGACAAGGCTGGCCGGACCCGCCGTGCCGTAGCGAATCTCGAGGACATTTCGCTGTCGGGCGCCTGCGTTCAGCTCGAGATGCCTGTCCCGCTCGAGACCAGGCTCCACATCAGCTACCCCAGGGGCGAGCTGCGCGGCCGTGTATGTTACTGCATTTACAGGGAAATAGGCTACTTCCTGGGAGTCGAGTTCGAACCCGGTTTCCGCTGGTCCCTGCGGAGCTTCAAACCTCAGCACCTGCTCGATCCGCGGCGCCTGGTATCGCGTGCCGCCGCGCGGCTGCTCGCGCAGCCGCGTCCGACGGTTCAGTAACCGTTTCTATTCGTCGCTGTTCCGAAGAAGCCGTCTGCCCGCGAGACTCTGCGGGTTAGTCGGTCAACTCCACAGTTCGTGCACAGGCCCGTATTGATCGCGATCCGCGAACGGCACGTACTCAAAGCCCCGGCCGAGCGGGTCGTCCCGGCGAATCGTTGTCCAGTCGATGCCGAGCGCGGAGTAGATCGTCGCCTCGATATCCTCCGGCCGCATTTCCCGGTCGCGCGACCACCCGTTCTCGGCGATATTACGGCCTTCCGCGTCGGTCTTGCCGATGGCGCGTCCGCCGCGGATCCTCGCACCTGCGACCATGACCGCCTGCTGGAGGAAGTGATCGCGCCCGCCGCCGCCGTTGGGTGGACCAACTGTGCGGCCGAATTCGCCCATAGCTACGATCAGCGTCTCATCGAGCGTGCCATCCGCCTTCAGGTCGGCAATGAGGTTACCGAGCCCAAGATCGAACTGGCGCGTGAGCGCCTGCAGACCGGCGTTCGGCGCGTAGATGCCGGCGTGCATATCCCAGCCGCCGAGAGTAATCTGAATGAATCGGGCGCCCATGTTCGCGCGCAGCAGATTGCGCGTGGTGATGCATGAGTTCCCGAAGGCGGTTCCGTTCCCATTGGTGGTTCCGCCGTAGCGATTCTTCTCATCGGCCCCGAAGCGGAACACCCTGTCGACATCGGTGTTATACATCAGCATCCGCGCGCCGCGGCTGAACTCGGCCATCTCGCTGATCGCCGGACCGAGCGCTCCGGATTCTTTCGTTTCCGCATCGAGCGCGCGCATGAGATCGTAGCGGCGATCGAAGGCGGCGGGTCCATCCGGGTGCGTTGTGTTCGGCAGACCGTTGCCGGCAGGAGCGATATAGAACGGAGAGTGTCGCGGCTCGAGATAACCCTGACCGGGACCGCTGCCTGTGTTCAGCGATACGAATGCCGGCAGCGTTGCGTCTTTACGTCCGAGCTCGAGGGACACAACCGAGCCGATGTGCGGCGCAATGCGCCCAATTCCCGAAATCGGATTGCGCCCGATCTGCACCCACGTGCGGCCGAGCTCGTGCACCAGAGCCCACGAACGTACAGAGCGCAGGAACGCGATCGAGTCCATCTGCTCGGCGAGTGTGGGCATCAGCCCCTGGGCGAAACGGACGTCGCCGTAAGAAGCGGGAGCCATGAACGCGGGGGTCCATGGCCCCTCCTTGAGATCGAAGGTATCGACGTGGCTCGGGCCGCCCGCCATCAGTACAAAGATGCAGTTTTTCGCGGTGCCCATCGGACTCACGGCAGCGTGCGCGACAGTCTCGAGCGGGCGGGAAGGCAGAAGGAAGTACCCCCCGATCGCCGTTCCCGCGTGGCGGAAGAAAAGGCGGCGGCTGAGCTGCGGCTGCTTCCAGAAGAACGTGCCGGTTATATTCTCGCGATCGGTATTCATGACGCGTCTCCTAGTAGCTGAATATGAAGTCGACTTTGTTGATGGCCGACCAGGCGAGATCCTCGATGGCCTGAGTACGCTGCGTGGCATTCGCCGCCCGCGCCAGTGGCGCGAGGGCGGCAGCGCGCTCGCGCTCCGTCGGCCTGCGTGAAAGGAACGTGAGGAAGATCTCGTCGACGACAGCATCACTCGACTGCGCCTTCGCAATCTCGCGGAGCACGGGTGAGTTGCCCATCCTCACGCGGGTCGTCACGAACGCGTCGTTCATGAGCGCGAGTTGCTGCAGGATCGACCCGGCCTGGCTACGAAGCTGCGCGTCGCGGTCACCGCGCAGAAAAGTGTTCAGAAATCCGGGACCGTCGGTCGTGCTCGGCAACTGCATCGCCCAGTTCACCGGCTCGGACACCGGAATCGTCGCGTTCACCGGAAGCGCGTCGCGGTTCGCGAGCGCCCACGTGTACCGCGGCAGGTTGCCGGTCGCCTGAACGATCGCGTCGTGGATCTCTTCGGCATCGAGCCGCCGCGGGTAGTGCCGCGCAAAGAGAGGCACGTAATCGATCTTCCACTCGCCGTCATACCGCGAGCTGAGCTGGTATGCCGACGAGAGCACGAGCAACCTGAGGAATGGCCGCAGATGCGTGCCGTTGCTCAGGAATACATCGGCGAGCTGCTCGAGCAGCTCCGGATGGGTCGCCTGAAGCGACCACGGTGACGGTGGCGGATTCTTCGGGTCCAGGCGGTCCGGATCGAGCGTGTCCACGGGATCGACGAGCCCGAGATTGAACATCGCCTTCCAGAGGCGATTCGCGAAATTGCGCGCGAACATGCGATCGCTGACGGCGTTGTCGGCGAACGCGGCGCGCCAGTTCGCGCCGGTGGGCTTCGCCCCGGTGACGCGGTACTCGGGGGCGATGCTGCCGGCCGCCAGACAGCGGCCCGTCCTCTCGTCGGGGGGCAACGCGTTTGCGCAGCGCGCGGGACGATTGCCGGTCGTGGTGCCCAGATCGTACGTGCCCGTCGGCCGCTCGAACACATCAACGCTGTTATAGATCGGAGTATTACGTTCCGCCGCGGCCGTGTGTGTGGTCCAGTTCGTACGCGCAAAGAAAGCGGACATCCGCCAGGCATCGGTGCGTGACGTGTTCTTTGCCCACAGGCTGATCTGATCGAGGTGGCCGCGGCCGCTGTGGCAGGACAGGCAATCGTAATGCGCAAGACCCAGGAATGCGGTCGCCGACTTGACCATCATCAGGTCGAGCGAGTCCTGCCGCGGGCCCATGGAATGTGTTCCGCCGAGAATGAAATTTGCCGCGCCGGTATCGGCGGCGAAAGTATTGCCGCTTGCCGCGATCGCCTCCCACGCGATGTCGTGAATCGACTTGCCCGAGGCGACGGAGCCGCGAATCCAGGCATAAGTCGCATTGCGGCTCTCTGCGGTTCGCGGCGTCGCCATAGTCGCCAGCCGGACCGAGGTGTTCTGCAGCAGGTCACCGAACCACAACGTCCACTTGTCCGTGAACTCGGGCGAATCGAGAAGCTTGTCGACGATCGCTTCACGCTTTCTCGGATCCGTGCTCTCCAGAAATTCGCGTACATCCCACGCGGCCGGAAGGCGCCCGGTGAGGTCGAAGTGCACGCGGCGGAAAAACTCCTCGTCGGTGCTCAGTGCGGCCGACGGCACATTCGCGGCGGCAAGTTTGCCGAAGATCTCATCGTCGATGAAGCTTCGGCGCGGAATCTCCGAAGCAGGTATCAACGACGCTGAGCCAGCAGTTCTGAAATCCGCGGCGGCCACCTTCTGCGTACGTTCAAAAATCTCGCGACGAGCGCTGCCATGAGCGGCGAGAACGTGGTCGGGGTTCCCGGCAAATGTGCAG
>DASSSG010000386.1:0-3421 GCA_035708545.1 Bryobacteraceae bacterium
CATCGCGGCCGCGGCGATCTCGAGGTCAATGCTCGGTGGTATCGGGACGAGCTGGCGCGCCGGCACAACAGCGTACTCGGCGTAACATGCGCTCGGCGTCACCGCCCAGGCAACGCGGTCGCCCGGTTTAACAGTCGAAACATCCGCTGCGAGCGACTGCACGGTTCCGGCGCCCTCACTTCCCGGAGTGAACGGCAGCGGGAGTTTGTAGAGGCCGGTGCGGTGGTATGTATCTATATAATTCACGCCGGCGGCGGCGACGCGGATGAGTACCTGCCCAGGGCCGGGTTCGGGGCGTGGAACCTCCCTGAGGCGAAGCACGTCGGGACCGCCGGTCTGTTCAACGACGATGGCTTTCATGAATTGCGAAGCCGCCCAGGTCTGCGCGCATGCGCAACGGCGGCGTAAGCCACAAGGTACAACGGCCTGAGAGCGGCATGGGGATCAGCGACGCGCCGCGCAATCCACTGGCGTTATGCACCCGCATAGCAGTGTTTGTCTGCGTGGCCTTGTTTTACCTCTGGACTACCATCTCCTCGGACATTGCGCCCGTCGGGGGCGGACAGAGAGAAGACTATTACAATCTGCTCGCGGATGCGTTTCTTGCCGGACAATTGCACCTGCGAGTACCTCCCGATCCCCGACTGCTTGCATTGTCGAATCCGCGTGATCCTCAGGCCAATGCTCCCTGGCGGCTGCACGACGCCTCGTTATATGGCGGCAAGTATTACCTCTATTTCGGTCCCACGCCCGCGGTGCTTGCGTTTGTGCCGTATACGCTGATCCTTGGTCACGATCTGCCGCCAACCGTCGCGGTCGCCGCGTTTGCGTTCTTCACCGTCCTGTTTTCCTACCTGCTGTTACGTGAATGGCTGCATGTGCTGGACGTTGCGGTCAGTGCGTGGGTCGACTCGCTCGTCGTCGTCGTGCTCGCGTCCTGTCAATATGCACCGTACGTGATCCGACGCCCGGCGCATTATGAGGTCGCGATCCTGTCGGGGTCGGCTTTTTTTGTGGCAGGGCTATGGCTGCTCACTCTCGGTCTGCGCACACCCCGATGGCTGCCCGCAGCCGGTTTGTGTCTGGCGCTCAGCGCCGGCTCGCGTCCGACTCTGATTCCTGGCGTGCTGGCTGCGTCTGTCGTGTATGCAGCCTGGCTGCTTGCCACACGAAAATCGCTTCGTGCTCTCTATTCGCGCGAGCTAATGACTTTAGCTGCGCCCATAATCGCGGTTGGCGTGGCCCTCGCCTGCTATAACTATGCGCGATTCGACGATCCGCTGGAATTCGGCGTCACTTATCATCTCGGTGTTTTGCAGAATACAGCGATAAAACCCGACGTCCGCAGCATACCTCCGGCTGCGTACTACTTTCTTTTCGCGCCGCTCGCATGGCAGCCATCGTTTCCCTTCTGGCACGTCGTACTTAGCCAGCCATTCGGCCGACAGGAATGGCTGTTGAAGCTCCGGTACCTGGAACGTACGGCCGGACTGCTCCCGTTATTCCCGCTGTACCTGCTGGGTCTGCTGCCATTACCTGCGCTGCGCCTTTCGCAGAGAATACCTCACTCGGGAATCGTGCTGGCGCCGGTATATGTTTCGGCGATATCGATTCTGACCTCCACGGCGGTGACGGGCTTCATCACGATTCGATACACGCTCGACTTCGCACCGTTACTGCTCGTGGCGGCCCTCGCCAATGTTCTGTTGCTGGTGCACCATACTCACGCTCGGGTTTGGCGCTGCGCGCTGATGGGCATCTTCGTCCTTGCCGGCGTAAGCGGCATCCTGATGAGCGCCGCTATCAGCATTACCGGTCCCTACGGCGACACCGAGATGGCCAATCCCGAACTATACCGGAAAGTCGCGAATGTATTCGGCGCCGGCTTGTCCCCGCTGCGGGAAATCGAGCGGATCGAGGTAGAACTCGGCGTTACCTTCCAGCGCCCTCGAGCCTCGCAGCCTGAAGCGCTGTTGTCGTCCGGCCGGATCGAAGCGGGTGACGTTCTTTTCGTGCGATATTTGCCAGGCGATAAGGTTGCTTTCGCATATGACAGGTGGGGATACGGGACGATCGATGGCGCTCCTTTCGACGCGCTGTACGGGAAACCGCGTCTCGTGACTATTTCCTATGCGAAAGCCGGGCGGACATTGACGGCGCATGTGGATGGCGCGCTCCGATTCCGAGCACAGACGGTACTGTATCCGACGCGCGGTGAGTATGTCGTACTCGGAAGAAACAGGTTGCCCGAGCTCATGTTGCGTGTCGGGGACTTCTCGGGCATGCTGCAGCTGTACGCGAAACGTGTCCAGTTCGTCAATTAAGGATTACTGCGCGCTTCGCAGCCGCAGGTGTCGCCGCGCATGTACGACGGCGGCGTAGCCTGCAAGGTAGAGCAAAGTGAACGGGAACAGCAGAAGGCGCGCAATGGCGGGTACGGCGCCCGTACCCGAGAGTCCTGCGCGAAATGCAATAAAGTGCCTGATGTTCGTTAAATGCGCGCGGTCGATCCAGAAATAATCGCTGTTTTCGTTCAGGATGAACACCTTCGCGGGCACGTGCCAAACAAGCGCCCACTTCCATTTCGTCATTACCGGCTCGCCGGAACAGATGATCCCGATTACTGTGTAGCGCCGGGCTCGCAGTTCCGCGTAGAGTCGCTTGCGCGCCGGGCGACCGATATAGGCTGCGACGCGGAAGACACAACCGCGGTCGGCCCGGAAGCTCGCCGGCAGCCCTGCGTAGCATGTGACCAGATCGACGTGGGACTGCGGATGAAACTTATAGATACCCGGCAGGAGCGTTTCGATCAGCTCGCGCGAGCCGCTTTCCACCAGCAGGACCCGATCAAACGGGGGGATGCGGCGGCGGACGAAGCGGAGCATCGAATGTGAGTTTACCGACGAACGCTCGCGCTACTTGGGGGCTAAGATTTCAGGTACCCCGATGGCAGCTCGGCGCGTTTCTTCCCGAACATCGCAATGTTGGCGAGGTGCGGCCCTGCAACCGCCGCCGCGGCGATCTCTACCGTACAGTTCGGCTCTTTGCGCGTGCGGATGCAGTCGAAAAAGTTCTGAACGTGGGTCTCGACCGCGGTCATCTGAGCCTTCTCCTCGACGATCGGCTTCGTGTCGGGCCGCCAGAATGTCTCCGAGCCGCGCGGGCCCGTCGGCACCACGCGGAAGCCCTCCTCGCGAAGGATCATCGCCGCCTTGTCGCCAAGGAAAGTGATGGACCACCCGTCCTCGTACGAAGTCGCGTAATCGAGCGTCCACGTGGCCATCATCTTCGGGTACTCGAACACGGCGCTGAAAACGTCCGGATGTTCGGCGGGAATGTACTTTGCCACGTAGCCGTGCGCCACGGCGGCGACCGGCGGTGCGTTGTTCGTGAACCACTGCACGACGTCCATGAGGTGCGT
>DASSSG010000387.1:0-5847 GCA_035708545.1 Bryobacteraceae bacterium
TTCTTCAATTGCAGGAGCAGTGACTCCGTCTGCGCGCGCGCTTCGGCCAGCTTGCCCCGAAGCTTCGGCGGAACCAGTGCCGCTGCCATGCGTTCGCGCAGAGGGCCCTCACCGTGAAAGAAATCCTGAACGTTCAGCTGATAGCGCTCCATCAGCTTCGCGGTTCGCCTGTCGATCAGTGTGAAACCGGCACGTGCGATCAGACGCGGCATGGCCCCCAGCAGCGCCGAGTACAGCACCTGCGACTGGGCCAGATAGGCGAGCTCCGCGGGGCCGCCGACATAAGCTGCCGTCGGCAGCAGGTAATCCTGGACCACGGGCCGCAACAGCGCGTTCGGCGACAGATGTTCCGCCGCTGCGGCAAGTTGCTCCGTGGAATAGCGTCCATCCCTGAGGCTGACGCGCCGGTCCCCGTCGAGCAGAAAGAAGAGAGACGTGTCCGGCTCGACATGCACCTGCGTGTGATAACCGGCGGCCGACAGCGCCGCATTGCGCTCCAGCACCCGACGCCGCAGTTCGGTCGCGTTCAGCACCGCCTCGCGCAGCAGAGGGGCGGCAATACGGCGGATCGAAGGGTTCAGCGGATCGATAAACAGCAGCCCGTATCGCGCGAACAGTGCGTTCAGCAGGACACGGAAAGCCTCGCCCATCGTGCGGCCGGGCACGTACGCAGACGTGACGAGCTCAATCACGGCTTCGGCGTACGGAAGGCCCTCCAGCTCAGCGTGGAGCCGGTCGACGCCCCAGGTGTCCACTCGGATCGACCCTACTGGTTGCCCTTCGGCACGTGCCGCTTCAACTTCGAGCCGGACCGGCTGTGCCTTCGCGTCGAACACCCATGCGTGGTTGACCTCGGCGAAGTCATGGTCTTCCGTTGCCAGCCAGAACACGGGCACAGCCGGCGTCCCCCGCTCGGTCATCTGCTCGGCAAGCCGGATCGCCGTGAGTGCTTTGTAGACGGTGTATGCGGGCCCGGAGAAGAGGCCCACCTGCTGGCCGGTGACGACGGCCGCGGTTCCAGACTGCGCCAGGCGGTCGAGTGACACGCTGGAACCGTTCTGCTCAGCGAGCGCCGCCACCAGCTCCGCGCGCCGTTCGGCGGCGAACTGCGCCGGATCGCGCCCGTCCTCGTAAAAGGGCGCTACACGGTCGAACTGGTACAGAAAATCGCTGAAAAGACGGGACGTGTTCGGCAGCTCCGTGTGTCGCAAACAGCCTGCTTCCATCCGGTCGCTCAAGGGTAGCAGATGATCGAAAACTGCCTGAGGAAACAACGATTTGCTGTTAACCTGAATTTAGTGGACGAACAACAGTTCCGGCTTCGGGCGGACGAAGCTCTCGCCGATGCCTACGACGCCCTCGTCGACGCTTCCGATGAGCACGATTTCGAGACCGATCTCGGCGACACTCTCACCGTGGAGTTCTCCGATCCCCCCGGCAAGTTCGTCGTCAGCCCCAACGCTCCCGTCCGGCAGATCTGGATTTCGGCTCACTCGAAGAGCTTCAAACTTGACTGGAACGACGCGCGGCAAACGTTTGTATTGCCCGAGACCGGCCAGAGCCTGCGCGAGATACTGGCCGACGCGGTAAGCCGGCAGCTCGGAACCACCATCTCTTTGTAGCGACCCATGGCCGGTGTTTACATATCGTGGCCCTTCTGCGCGCAGAAATGTACGTTCTGCAATTTCGCGTCGGGCGTGTTCCCCCGGCCAATAGCCGAACAGTACGGGCTCGCGCTGCTCGACGAAATTCGACGTCATGAGTGGGGGTGGACCCCCGAGACGGTGTATCTCGGCGGCGGGACGCCCAGCTTGATTGAACATGGGCTCCTGCGCCGATTGTTGGATGGCGTTCCCGGCCGGCCCTGGGCGGAGGCGACGATCGAGGCCGCGCCGGGAAGCTTCTCCGCGGAGAAGGTCGCGGCATGGCGCGACGCGGGAATCGACCGGATCAGTTTGGGAGTGCAGTCCTTCGTCCGCCGCGAGCTGGCGCAAACAGGACGGCGGCATGATGCGGCAGCGGTTGCGGCCGACATGGAGTTGCTCCGCGGCCATGGGATCGAGAACATCAACATCGACCTGATCGCCGGGCTCGCGCACCAGACGCCGCAGAGCTGGAGCGAGTCGCTCGACTGGATCGAGCGCCTGGCGCCGCCACACGTCTCCGTATACATCTTCGAAATCGATGAGGACAGCCGCCTTGGAGGCGAGTTGCTTGCCGGCGGCGCACTCTACGGCGCTTCCGAGGTGCCACCGGCGGACATGGTCGCGGACCTCTACGAGCACGCGGTCGAGCGCCTCGCGGCCATGGGAATCGCGCGCTATGAGATCTCGAATTTTGCGCGCCCGGGCGCAGAATCGCGGCACAATCTGAAATACTGGCTGCTCGAGCCATACGCCGGTTTCGGGGCGGATGCCCACTCATTCGATGGGCGTGAGCGGCATGCCAACGTGGAGACCGCGGGCGAGTATATCGTCCGCTGGAGCAGCGGTGATTCGCCGCGGCGAGAGACCACCAGGGCCATCCTCAGCGAGGAGCGGTTTCTTGCAGGCCTGCGGCTGATGCGAGGCATCGAACCCGCCGACGCCGAGTGGCGCCAGTTTGACGAGCCGATCCGCCGTTTCCTCGCTGACGGCCTGCTCGAACGCGAGGACCGCCGGCTGCGGCTGTCCTCACGGGGCGTGCTGCTGTCAAACGAAATTCTGCAGGAGTTCCTTCACGCATGATCGATCTGCGCAGCGACACGGTTACGAAACCTACGGAAGAGATGCGGCGCGCCATGGCAGCTGCCGAAGTCGGCGATGACGTTTACGGCGAGGACCCGACGGTCAACCGCCTCGAGCAACGCGCCGCCGAAATCTTCGCCAGGGAGGCTGCGCTGTTCGTCCCCACCGGCACGATGGGGAACACGATCGGCTGCAAGCTGCACACGCGGCACGGGCAGGAGATCATCGCCGAAGCGCGCAGCCACGCGTTCAATTACGAGCTGTCGATGGTTTCCTGGTTTTCCGGCTGCGTGGTCCGGCCGGTCGCGGCGAGCGATGGCATTCTGAGCTGGCAGGCGATCGAGCGCCACCTGCGGCCGCCGGGACCGCACTGGGCGCCGACAGGCATGATCACGGTCGAAAACACCCACAACATGGCGGGCGGCACCGTCTATCCGATGGCCGTATTGAATGACATATGCGATCGCGCACACGAGATCGGCCTGCCCGTCCATATGGACGGCGCGCGAGTGTTCAACGCGGCAACGTACCTCGAAATCCCGGTGAGCGAGGTGAGCGCAAAGCCCGACACCGTGATGTTCTGCCTTTCGAAGGGCCTCGGGTCTCCCGTTGGCTCGATGCTCGTCGGCTCACACGAAGCGATGACTGAAGCACGGCTCCTGCGAAAACGCCTCGGCGGGGGCATGCGGCAGGCGGGAGTGCTTGCCGCCGCGGGTCTCATCTCACTCGAGAGAATGCCGGAGCGCCTGCACCAGGATCACGCCAATGCGCGCTACCTCGCTGTGGAGCTCGCGGGCATGCGCGGGATCACCATCAATCCCGCGCATGTGCAAACGAATATCGTGGTCTTCGATATCGCGGGCACCGGCTTCGATCCGCCCACATTCAGCGCCGAGCTGAAGAGCCGCGGCGTGCTTGCCAATGGCATCAGCCGCACCGAAGTGCGCATGGTGACGCATTACGACGTGTCGCACGCGGACTGCGAGAAGGCCGTACAGGCCGTGAACCAGATCGTCGCCGCCCGCCAGGTCGCTTATTCCTGACGAGCGACGAGCGCCGCGCTGCTGCCGCAACCCCGAAGAACATCGCCGTTGCGCCCGAAACGTTCGCCGCATTCCGCCGGTGTATGCCGAACAACCCGCGCTCGAGCACGCCGGCGATCGTGAGTAACTGACGACGCCATTTGCTAGCCTGCGGTCATGAACCGCCGTCAGTTCATAGGCGCGGTGAGCGCGGCTCCGGCCGCGTTTGGGCAGGAACGACGCAGTGGGTCGCCTCTGACGCTCTGGTATCAGCAGCCGGCAGCCAACTGGAACGAAGCGCTGCCGGTCGGAAACGGGCGCCTCGGTGCCATGGTGTTCGGCGGCTTCCCGCGCGAGCGCCTCCAGCTCAACGAAGACACGCTTTGGGACGGCTACCGGTTCGATCCGGGCAATCCTGCCGCGCTCGGTGCGCTTCCCGACGTCAGGCGGCTGCTGTTCGAGGGCAGGAACGAAGAGGCGACGCAGCTGGCGGCTCGGACGATGATGGGGCGGCCATCACGCATCAAATCGTATCAGCCGCTCGCTGACGTGTGGCTCGAATTCTCCGGCGGCGGACTCGAAGGTTACCGGCGCGAGCTCGATCTGGACACCGGCATCGCGACGACACACACGCGCACCCACCAATGGGAAGTTTTCGCGTCGGCGCCCGCGAACGTCATCGTCGTGCGTTTCACCGGCCCGGCTCCGCGCGTCGGCATCAGCCGGCAAAAGGACGCGCAGGTGGATGGGCTGGTGCTGCGCGGCCGCATCGACTGCCCCGACTGGGACACGGCCGAGCCGCGCGGTATGCGCTTCGCCTGTCACGTTGCACGACGCGACAACCTGCTGTTCATCGCCGGCGCCACGGACTATCGCGGCGGGGATCCCGACGCTATCTGTGGTGCCGCGCTCGCGCGGCTTCAAGGCGTATCGTGGGACGAACTGCGGAGCGCGCACATCGCCGATCACCAGCGCCTGTTTCGCCGCGTGAGCCTCCGCATCGGCGCGCCGGATCCGAACCTGGAAAAGATTCCGACCGACCAGCGCCTGAAACGTGTGAAAGATGGCGCCGAGGATCCCGGCCTCACCGAGCAGTATTTTCAGTTCGGGCGCTACCTGCTGATGGGCTCTTCGCGGCCGGGAACGATGCCTGCAAACCTCCAGGGCATCTGGAACGAGCACCTGAAGGCGCCGTGGAACAGCGATTACCACACCAACATCAACATCCAGATGAACTACTGGCCGGCCGAGCCATGCAACCTCTCGGAGTGCCATCAGCCGCTGTTCGATTTCATGGACATGCTCGCCGAGACCGGCGCTCGCATGGCGAAGGCGCATTACGGCGCCCGCGGCTGGGTGGTCCATCATCTGTCCGATCCGTTCGGCTACGCCGCGCCTGCTGACGGCATTCACGGTGTGTGGCCCATGGGGGCTGCCTGGCTTGCGCAGCATCCGTGGGAACACTATCTGTTCAGCGGGGATCGCGAGTTTCTCAGGCAGCGCGCATGGCCGCTGATGAAAGGCGCCGGGCGCTTCATACTCGACTTCCTCGTGGAGGCGCCCGCGGGTACTGCCTGCCCGGGCAAGTTGGTGCCAAACCCATCGCACTCGCCCGAAAATCGCTTCCGGAAAGCCGACGGTACGGAGTCGCGTTTCACATACGCGGCCACAATGGACGTCGAAATCTGCCACGACGTGCTTTCGAACTGCGTCGAAGCAGCTCGAGTGCTCGGGATCGACGGCGATTTCCGCCAGGAGTGCGAGCGCGCGATCAAACGTTTACCGTCCCTCCGGATCAGCCGCCGCAGCGGCCGGCTCATGGAGTGGATCGAGGACTACGAGGAGCCGGAGCCGCAGCACCGCCACGTATCGCACCTTTTCGCGCTGCACCCGGGCCGGCAGATCTCGGTCGCGCGCACGCCGGAGCTCGCCGAAGCGGCGCGCAAGACACTCGCAGCGCGTGGCGACTTCGCGACGGGCTGGAGCATGGCATGGAAGATCAATTTCTGGACGCGGCTCGGCGACGGCGACCGCGCTCACCGCCTGCTCGGCAATCTGCTGCGGCGGAATACGTTGCCCAGTCTTTTCGACACGCATCC
>DASSSG010000388.1:0-4153 GCA_035708545.1 Bryobacteraceae bacterium
AACCGGCCGTTTACTTCGCCAACATCAACCTTTGTCGTGCGGCCCTCGGCGATCACGCGCGCAGCGTCGGCGAGCTTTCCCGGGATACCTGCGTCGCGGGCAAAATGGTTCAGCGTACCGACGGGCAGCACACCCAGAGGAATGGAGGTACCGACGAGTTCGGCCGCGACGGCTCCCACGGTACCGTCACCGCCGGCGGCGACAACCGCGGAGGATCCCGCGGCGAGCGCGCGCCGCACCGCGGCGGCGATCGGTTCTCCGGGCGCCATGGACTGAATGTCGGGGTTGATTCCGACGGAATTCAACACGCGCGCCAGCTGATCGGGATTGCTGCCGCCGCGGTCCGGCCCCGACGACGGATTAACGATTAAGGCGACGGGCATGCCGCAGTATTCGAATTGAAGCACGCCCCCTGCGCAGCAGGTCTCTTGCGCTCAGCCGCCACTTTCCGACGCGGCTGGGTCGGGAGCGGCGGCTGGGTCGGGTTCGTGCCATCCGGTGCCGCCGTTGAACTCGACGCCGATCTCGTACTTACCCCTGGTCATGATGCAGTAGCGAACCGCTCCGCTGCCGCGGATACCGAGGCGCTGGTCATTGCAGAGCAGCAGCGCCCGAACGGGAATCGGCTCGTCCACGCGCAGTTTGAGCCCGGCAACGGAAACATTGACAAGCTTCGCGTTGGACACGCGCTCGCGGCCGTTCGCATCGTGCCAGAGGACGCGGAGAGGGCCTTCGATCGGAAACCGCGGATGCCGCCGTGAGTCGGCCCGCTGCTTGACGTTGCTCCGCCAGGAAGACACTCCCTCTATCGTCAGAACGGGGCCGGGAGTTCAGAGTGGCCCGGACACCAGGGAACAAACTTGTGCCCGTAAGCGTATCCTGAATAGCATCTTCCCGGAGGCAAACAGATGTTCTGCACCCGCTGCGGCCGTCAGTTACCCGAAAACGAGAACTTCTGCCCGACGTGCGGCAACCAGCTGCGCGCCGCGGCCGCCGCGCCGCTGATGCCGAGACAGAATCGTATTGCCGGACACATCCGGCTCCTCGGCATACTGTGGCTGGCGGTGTCCGCATTCCGCATGCTGCCCGGAATCATCATCATGACGATGATGAAGAGCGGCTTCCCGTTCGGCGGCGATCCCGATGTGCCGCCTTTCCTCCCGAAGCTGCTCGAGATGATGGGCGCGATGTTCGTCCTCACGGGCATCCTCGGCCTGATTGCCGGGGTGGGCCTCCTGATGCGGAAATCGTGGGCGAGGATATTCGCGATTGTCATCGGGATTCTCGGCCTCATCGACATGCCGTTCGGCACCGCGCTCGGCATCTACACGCTGTGGGTCCTGCTGCCGGCGGAATCCGAAACTCAATACCGGCAGATATCACAGGCGGCCTGAAGGACTCGTGCGGGCGCGAACCAGATCAGCCCTGCGCGGGTTTCCGCAGCCAGGCATAGCAGTGATTACCGATGCGGTGGGCACGCGGCGAGCGCCGCAGCAGCAGGTCGAGATACCGCAACGGGAACAGCACCCAGCCGAGCACAGCGTGCACCAGTGGCGGAAGCGGCCCCCAGGGAAGCAGCGTCTTCGCATACTCGAGCAGCACGATGAGCAGTGTCGCCGTCGGGCCGGTGCGCCAGCCGGTCTTGACGATTTCGAAGCCGCGTGCAAGCTCGACGAGACCATCGATGCTGAACCGGCGAAAATCTCGCGGGTGCTCGTGAAACGGATGGCAGAATGGCGTCACCAGATGAACAAGTCCCCCTGGCTCGAGCGCGCGGCGCATCTCCGCAACCGCGGTTTCGGGGTTGCGCACGTGCTCGAGCACCGCGTCGCATTCGATGCGAGTGAAGACTGCGTCCCGGAACGGCAGCCGCTCGACATCGGCGACGACATCGACGCCCGGTACCTCGAACAGGTCGATGTTCACGTACCCGAGTGGCCGGGCGCCGGCGCCGCCAACATAGAGATTCCAGCGGCCCAGAGGAGCAGACACGCGCAGCTCCTCGGGATCGTGAACGAAAGGAGCAGGCGGGCGCAGCGCGCGCAGAATCTTCACGGAATGGACGCGTCAGCGGCGCCGGCGATGAGACCTGTGGTGCGCACGAAGCACACATTGTATCCGCCAGAAGCGATCGCGCTCGAGCGCATTGGCGAGGATCAGCCGTGGAGGTTCAGCAACAGCTCCCGGTCCTGTCTGCAGCGGCACTGAAAGAGCTTACTCGTTCGTGCGGATCTCGGCGTCGAGATCCGACAGCACCTCGTCCCTGCGGCCGTCGAGGTCGCGCTCGAGCCGCCGCAACGCCGCTCCAACGACATCACGATGGTGGAGCCGCGAGCCGTACTTGTCCTGCGAGAGCCTCAGCCAAATGTGGTGCAGCCGGTCGAGGTCTTCGGGCCACAGGCGCGGCGGGTGTGGCCCGAGGTTCACGTAAGTGGTTGGCCGGTCGGGCGCGATGACTTCGAGGGAAAAGGGATGCCGGGGCTCCGGCAGGCGCTCCCACGCGAGGCCGATCCGGCGCGCGAGCTCCGCCATGTCCATGCGCTCGGACACGCCAGTCACAAGCTTTGAGGCCTTCAGCCGAGCCGCCGTCTGCACGATGGCATCGAACGGGTCGACGCCGGGCACGGTGAGCAGATCCACATGCTTGCCTTCGCGCTCCGCCAGAGCGACCACCTTTGAGAACAGCTGCTTCTCGTAATCGGAAAAGATCTGCGAGGCCGTGAGGTCGAACTCGCCGGCGCCGGTTCCAAGCTGCCGCACGGTCATGACGGCGATGTCGTGGCGCCGGAGGTTTGTCTTCTCGAGTATGGTCTTGAGGTGATGCAGGCGATTGGGATCGCGAACAGCAACCAGCACACATCCGGGCCTGGCCGGTACCGAGACCGTATCCACCTCCGACCGCACATCGAGATTGAACTGCTCGAGTCCGCGCGCCTCCTCGGCCCGCTTGCGCGCGTTGATCCGTTCGGAAACCGTAAAGACCACGAACAAGAGGACGGTGAACAGAACGCCGTAGATCGTCGCTACCTGCTTGGAAAACAGATTCGCGGTGGCCACCAGGAACAGAATGGAGGTGGTGAGGAAAAGGCCGACCGGAATCTCGCGGCCGCCAAGCCGCAGATTCAGCGGGACCTTGTATTCCTGATCGTGCCGCGTGTAACGCAGCACGGTGACACCGAGCGCCTTCAGGAAGAAGCTCCAGACCACACCGAAGGCATACGCCTCGCCGAGCAGATACGTGTCGCCGCGGCTGAGGAAAATTGTGAGAATCTGCAGGCCCGTGATGGTGTTTATGATCCGCGAGGTGGTGCCGAACCGATGATGCGGCTTGCGGAACCAGTCGACGAGAACGCCGTCTTCGGCCATCCGATTCATGACGCCGTTAGCGCCGATAATCGACGTGTTCACCGCGCCTGACAGGATCAGCGTGCCTACAATCACCACAAACACGTGAAAGGCGAGCCGCAGAATCTCGGGACCCGCCAGATGCATTGCGAGCCCGCCGAGCAGGTTATTCACGTACGTGTCCCGGTTGGCTTCGGGAATGATGTACCCGGCGAAAACCGTGACCACGCCCGTAAACAGCAGCGCATACGTGCAGACGATATTGGCGGTGATCTTCAGATTCTTCAGCTTCGGGTAGGCGATCTCGCGGTAAACCTGGGCGAGCGTCTCGAAGCCACTCATGGACAACAGCGAATGGCCAAAACCGATGATGATCGCGACGAACGGGATCTGCGGCCAGAAGGTGCCCGCGAACCAGCCAAGGCCTTCTTCGCTGAAGCGCAGGTTTGCAGGCGTGGGAGAAGGCGGGCTGAACGCAGGACCCCGGAGCAGGAGAGTGAGCGGGCACCAGATCAGAAACACTACGACCATCACAGTGGTGATCTGCAGGATGCGCAGAGCCTTCGCGCTCGATTCATGAAGGCCCTTGATATTGCTCCACCAGAAATAGATGGTGATCAGAACGCCGAAACCGGCGGCGAACGCATTCGTGGGAACGTGAAAGCGCGTGTGCAGCATCTCCGCAACCTCGTTCATGAGGCCGGCGATGTACTGACCGGCGGCCACGCAGCTGATGGGACCCGTCAGGATGTAGTCGAACAGCAGCGCCGAAACGGACAGGCGCGCCATGAAGGTGCCCATCGATTCG
>DASSSG010000389.1:0-6840 GCA_035708545.1 Bryobacteraceae bacterium
TCTGTCCGCACCGAGCGCTGGCGCTACAACGAATGGGACGGGGGCCGCAAAGGCGTCGAGCTGTACGATCACAATGCCGATCCACAGGAGATGAATAATCTCGCCGGACGGCCCGAGCATGCGAGCGTGATCGCGGAAATGAAGCGGCGGCTGGAGAAGCTGCCGAGTACGTCGGGATCCCGCCAGCCGCTGCGTGCCGCCTCCTCGAGATAAGGACGATCTACATGCTTACTGCATTCCGAGGACTCGTTCCTGCGATTCCAATTCCCTTACGCGAGGATCTGCGACTGGACGAGCCGGCTCTGCGCGCCTTCGTGCGCTGGCTCTCGGCCCGGCCCGGCATCGGCGGCCTCGTCACCAACGGCCATACCGGCGAAGTCTTCGCGCTGAGCCGCGAGCAGCGCGCCGAGGTGACGCGCATCGTGGCTGACGAACTCGCGGGCCGCGTGCCCGTCATCTCCGGCATCTGCTGTGAGGGCATCGACGAGGCGGTCGATCACGCCCGGCTCGCAAAGGACGCCGGCGCCTCCGGGCTGCTCGTCATGCCGCCGCACTACTGGCTGCGCTTCGGCATGCAGGCCTCGCACGTGGTAGATCACTTCGCGGCCATCGGCAAGGCGGTGCGCCTCCCACTCGTGGTGCATATCTATCCGGCGTGGACGAAAGCGAGCTATTCATCGGAGCTGCTCGCGCAGTTGGCGCAGATCGAAGAAGTGACGACGTTCAAGATCGGCACACGTGAGATGTCGAAGTACGACCGCGATATCCGCGCTGTCCGCGCTTCGAATCCACGCTGCACGATCCTGACCTGCCACGACGAGTATCTGCTGCCCACGCTCGTGCAGGGTGTCGATGGCGCACTCGTCGGGTTCGGATCGTTCCTGCCGGAGTGGATTGCGGGGCTGTACGACACGGTGTTCCGGGGCGACCTGAAGGAAGCGCAGGCCATCCAGGAAAAGATCTACCGGTTGAAGCAGGTGGTGTACGCAAGCGATGAACCCTCGGGCGAGGCGCACGCGCGCCTGAAGACGGCGATGATGCTCGCCGGCCGCTTCCCGTCGAATCGCATGCTGCCACCCGTCGACCCGCCGTCGGGCGCGACGCTGGAGCGCATTCGCGCGGCGGTCGAGGAAGCGGCGCTCACGCCGATCCCGGAGTTCGCCGGCGCGCTGGTGTGAACGCCAACCGATCGCTGCTGGTTTGGGCGTGCTGCGAGGCCTGGTCCAGATCGTCAGTCCCGCGAGGTCCGGCCGTGTTCCACCTGCGATCACGCTCGCTGTATAACCGGCCGCGAACAGAATCAGGTGGCTGAGAACCCCGATCAGGATGGGGTGCATCGTGTAATTGAAGCCGAGGTTGACCCTCATCGGCCCCGTCAGCGTTGCCCAGCCGACGAACAGCACCGTACAAACGATCCCCATCAGGGCTCCGCCGCGCGTCGCGCGAGTGGTCAGAAACCCGAGGCCGAACAGGCCGAGCAGACCGCCGGACAGGATCATGCCGGCTGCGATCACGATCTCGTAGATCGCCTGTGCGCGCGCCACCGTGAGTTGCAGAGCGACGCCTGTGGCGACCAAACCGCCGATCAGGACCGCGACGCGCCCGAAACGCAGCCGCGTGCGATCTGTCGATTCAGGGCGGAACCGGGCATAGTGTGCGCTGAGCAGCGCGTTGTTCAGGAGGGTTGAAGTCCCTCTGGCGCTCGAATGAGGAGCGCTATATCCGAACGCGGGGGTAATGCCTCGCGGGCCGGGAAGAGTGCAAGGTATGGAGAGGCCTAAACGGGCACGAAAGCGAAAGCCGGAGACAAGCCAAGGAGGACCTGAAGCCAGCGCTCGCAGTTTCCCGGAGGGCAGGGTGTCCATCGTGAGGTGGAATCCGAAGGGCATGAGGAGAAGTACCGGGCTGTAATCGATGGGGGCTGCCCCGAAGATGAACCGGTCGGCCAAAGGTGGGGCAAGGTCGAGCCTGCAGTATGAAGGCGAAGGCGTTCTCATTCACCCACCGCACCAAGGTGTTTGCGGATGGCACGGTACGGAAGAGCAATGCGTGACCTCAGGATGACTGGCAGAGTCTCCGGGTGGCACCGGAGTAAGCAGACCTATAAGCGAGAGCGAAGTGGCGAGCCACGCTCTGTCAGTAGACGGACGGCTGTGTAGTACCACAAGCGCGGCGAAAGCCGCGTGACCGGGCAACCGGCGGCGGAAGTGGGCCGGGGAAGGCAGCCGGCGAAGGCGGTTGGGAAGAGAGAGAAAACCAGATGAGCAAGGGCGGGGAGGTGGATCAGTTCCATGAGTGAAATACCCGTACATTCTCGACCGAGGAGACTGGTGGACTGGATCAACCCGACGGGTGCAAGGAAGGTCCATTCATTAATTGACAAGGTGTACAAGCGGAAGAACCTGGAGATGGCCTGGGAAATGGTCAAAGCCAACCGGGGCAGTGGAGGCGTGGACGGGCAGAGTCTGGATGGATTCGCCGCGCAACTGGTTGAGCAGTTGGACCGGCTGCAGAGCGAGCTGAAAGAGGATGTCTATCGGCCTCAACCGGTGCGGCAGGTGCAAATCCCGAAGGCGGGCAAGCCGGGCGAGTTGCGCACGCTGGGAATTCCGACGATTGATGACCGGGTATGCCAGCAGGCGCTGCTCAACCGGCTGGAACCGATCTTCGAGCCGGTGTTCGATGAGGCCAACTTCGGATATCGGCGAGGGCGATCGACGAAGGACGCCATGCGCAAGGTGTGGAGGGAGATTCAAAGAGGGCGGGAGTGGATCGTGGACGCGGATTTGAAGGACTTTTTCGGATCGGTGGATCACGCAAAACTGCTCACGCTCGTTGCTCAGAGAATAGCCGACGGCCGGGTGCTGCGCCTGATTGAGGCGATGCTCAAGGCCGGGAGTTATGGCAAAGGGCGGCTGTTTCCAACCGAGCGCGGGACTCCTCAGGGCGGGGTGGTTTCGCCCTTGCTCAGTAACATACTTCTGACGCCGTTCGATCAGGAGATGCGGCGCAAGGGGTATCAGCTTACGAGGTATGCCGATGACTGGGTAGTGACCTGCGAATCGGCGGCAGAGGCGCGGGCGGCGGTGGCCGCGGCGCTTCGGATTCTGAATGAGCTGGGCGTGCAGTTGCATCCGCAGAAGACGCGGATCGTGCATGTTCGGCAAGGATTTGAGTTTCTTGGATACAAGATCAAGCGCGGGCAACGGCGACTTCACTTGCCTCCGGGCAAGATCCGCAGTGGTGTCCAGCCGGGAGCGTTATATGCATATCCCCGGGAGACATCGATCCGACACTTCATGGATCAGGTACGTGCGCTCACCAGCCGACGCGTGCCGCTCAGGACCACGGAGTTGATTAAGGAACTGAATCCTGTATTGCGGGGCTGGGGACATCACTACAAGCGAGCCCACGTCCGAAAGCTCTTCCACCGGCTTGACGGCTGGATCGTGCGACGCATTCGGTCGCATCGATGCAAGCGTTGGCGGAACGGCGGCTGGCGACAGTTGCCTGAAACCAGGCTGTACGGCGAGTACGGGCTTGTGAACCTCGTTCAACTGATTCCTTCCCTTGCATCTCGGAAGCGTGAGTCTTCGTGAAAGCTGTATGCGGGAAAACTGCATGCACAGTTTGAGCGGCGGATGGTGGCCAGCGCGCAAGCGCGCCACCTCCGACCCGACAGTCCTGAGTGGCGACGGTCGCGACACTGGTGAGGTCGGCGCTGAAGGCCTGCATCGCAGCGGCGAAGATCGCCGCCAGCACCAGCCCGAGCAGGCCCGTGGGAAACTGCGTCGCGATGAAGTGCGGCACGGTGTTGTCGGGCTTCGAGGCAACTGCGGCAGGCAGCCCTGCGGGCGCCAGTTGATAGAACGCCCACAGGCATGAGCCGATGAACGTAAAGGTCAGCCAGATGACCAGACAGAGGAGGGCACCGGTGAGCGTCGCGCGCTGCGCTTCGCGGTCGGTGCGGGCGACGAGATAGCGCTGCACCATGTTCTGCTCGGTCGCGTACGCACGTCCGAAGTGGAACAGCCCGGACAGCATCAGCAGCCACGCCGCCGGGCGTTCGGCGAACAGCGACTGCCATGTCACAGAGAAGTCGCCCAGATCGAAACGGCCGCCGCGCCAGGCTGTCGCGATTACGACTCCGGGCCCTGCCTCGGGCTTCAGCAGCACCATCAGGAGAACGCAGATAGCACCGGCGGCGAGAATCAGACCCTGCGGCACATCGTTCCAGACCACGGCCTCGATACCGCCCGCGAGAGTGTACAGCGGCGTGAAGACGCCGATACCCGCGATAACCAGCCGTATGTCCCAGCCGGTGATCACTTCGATGGCAACCGCGGTCAGCAGCAGAAAGCCGAAGGACCCGTAGAGCCGCGCACCGACACCGAACCGGCGCTCCAGATACTCGTAGCTGCTCATGCGCACGACTCGGCGATAGAACGGCACAACGACCACGGTGACGAAGATCAGCACGATCGGGACCATGAGATTCGCGAGGATCAGACGCCACCCGTGAGCGAACGCCGCCCCGGGCAGCGCGACGAAACTGACGCTGCTGATGACCGTACCGATGATGCTGAACGTGACCACCCATCCGGGAATGCGCCGGTTGGCGACGAAGTACTGATCGGTCGTCTTCTGCCGCCGCGCCAGGCGGAAGCCGATGCCGCCGACAAGCGCGAGATAGCCGAGGATCATCGCGTAATCCGCGAGTGTGAGCGCATCCTGCATCGGCCGTACTGCCACAGTAAAACAAATGCGGTAGAATCGGCAATCGGCATTGTCAATTTTCACTTTGGTTCTGTTTCTGCTTCCAGCCGTGCGCCACGCAGGCCGAACCTGACCTGCGCGGGTACGCGACGATCCGATACGTCGCGCAATCGGCGGGCTCCGACCGGACAGGCGACGGTTCCTGGTTCTCCACCACACTACAGCCGACTACATTATCCTCGGCGCCTCGCGTCTCGAACACCTTGAGAGCAACCTCCGCGCGTGCGAGGAAGGCCCGCTCAGGCCCGATGCCGCTGCCGCGTGCGACTCCGTCTGGTCGCTCCTGCATGGCGCCGCTCCCAAATACAACCGCTGAACGGCCGAGGTCGCGGAGCTGTCAGCCGGGACGTGCTGACCTCACTTTCCATCCTGCGCAGGAAAGCCATTGCCTCCCTCGCAATCACCTCGGCCGACGGCCTGAACTGGAAAACCTCTACCGACACCCAGCCGCCGTAGCCGGCCTCGCGCAACGCACGCAGCACTCGGCGAAAATCGTAACTTCCTGTGCCGGGATGCCTGCCGTCCATCTCGTTCACATGTACGTGCCGGATCTCGCGTACGTAGCGGTGGATCAGTCGATCGTGCGGCTCGGTCTCGGCAGTGGTATTGTGCGTGTCGAACATCGAGGACACGGCGGGATGATTGATGTCGCGCACGAGGAAGACGGCCTCGGCCAGGGTGTTAACGACGTTCGTAAACTGCGGTGAGAGCGGCTCGAGCAGCAGGAGCACACCGCGCTCCCTCGCGTGGCCCGCCGAGCCCGCAAGTCCATCGCGCAGGCGCTTGCGCGCGTCCGCCGGCGTCGATCCGCTGATCGCGGCCCGCTGTTTGCCCGAGCCGAGCGCCATAACCCCGCCGCCGAGATCGCCGGAGAGGTCAATCAGGCGCCGGAAAAACTCCCAGCTTCGCGCGCGAATCGCTTCGTCCGGTGTCGTCAGGTGCAGTCCGGGGTTTGCCGGCATCAGCGAGTGCAGACCCGCATATTGCAGCCCCTCGGAGTCCATCATTCGGCGCAGTTGGCGCCGCGCGGGCAGCGTCACGCTCACGGGATCGGCGGCCAGCGTGGCGGGAGCGATCTCGAGACCCGCGTAGCCCGTCGAGCGTGCCAGGCGGCATGCTTCGGCAAACGACTGGCCTTCGAACGTCTCGTTGCAGATCGCGTAACGAAAGCCAGAGGCGGCTGCGGACACGCTCGACGCCGGCATCGCCAGCAGAAACGCCCTGCGGCCGATCATGACAGGTTAAACAGCGCCTTTGCGTTCCCGCCGAACACCTTCGCTTCCGTGTCCGCCGGCAAATTCAAACCCCGGACAAGCCCCAGAATCAGTTTCGGATCCACCCACGGGTGATCGCTGGCAAACAGCATCTTGTCCGGACCCGCGAAGTCAAGGCCATACCGTATGGCGAGAGCGATGGGCGATACGGTGTCGAACCACACCTCCTTGAGGTAGTCGCTCGGAGGCCGGCGAATCTTCTCCCCCCCGCGCTTCAAAACCATTGTTTGATGATCGAGTCGCCCGACGAGATAAGGCAGCGCACCTCCAACATGGGGGCAGACCAGCCTGAGCTTCGGGAACTCGTCCAACAGGCCGCTGAGGACGAGCCTCGAGAGCGCGATCGTGGTGTCGAACATCAGACCGAGCCCGGCTGCCATTTCGTAGCCTCTCGTCTGCTGGTATGTGACCGGACATGCCGGATGCAGCAACACCGGCAGGCCGGCCTGCTGCGCGTATGCAAACAGCGGCCGGTACTTCGCCTCATCCGGGAACTCGCCGCCGATATTCGAATACAGCAGGATGCCCTTCATGCCGAGCCTCGCGCAGCGCTCGGCCTCCTTCAGCGCCGCCGGCATGTCATGCAGCGGCAAAGTCATCAATCCGAAGAACCGCCCTGGGTGCCTGCGCGTGATGTCAGCCAGATAATCATGCACGAGCCGTGCGACGGCCGGACCCTCGGCACCAAACAGCTCGGGACCGGGGTCGTTGATGCTGAGCGCGGTCATCTGAATGCCGGCCGCGTCCATGTCCGCGAGCTTCGCATCGATATCCGTGTGGCGCGGCATCA
>DASSSG010000390.1:0-3247 GCA_035708545.1 Bryobacteraceae bacterium
GCCTGGCCGTCCGGCGATGCTCGCGTCCGGGTGATCTTCCAGACCGCCGGTTACGTCAATCACGGCCGCGCCACGCGGCGCCAGCTCGAGCGCTTTGTAACTGGATGCGGTTGAGGCGGCGAGGAAGATCACGTCGGCGTCCTTGAGATGATCGGGCGTGAGCGGCGCGATGATGACAGCTTCGTCCTCTTCCTCGCTGAGAATCTGCTCGCTCGCTGCGATCAGCTCCAGATGGCCGTCGCGGTCGCGCTGCGCGATGACATCCCGCAACTCGCGTCCGATCAGGGTATCGGCTCCGACGATGGCCAGGCGCTCAGGTCGCATGTGGCTCGGGGTGCGGGCGAAGATAGCGGCGGACAATACCGCCTGCGCGGACCACGATACCGCTGCCCACATAGAGCAGGCCCATGGTCACGAACATGGCTTTGGAGTACCCGATGATGAGATAGACCAGGCTTGCCACCAGGATAATGAACAGCGGCGAGCGTGGACGCAGCAGGCTCAGATCCTTGAAGCTGCGGTAACGCCAGGTGCTGACCATGAGGAAGGAGAGCAGCGCGAGCAGCGCCAGCCAGAGCACGCTCGGGATCCACCAGCGAATCGGATCTGCGTTGAGGGCGTAGACGACCGCGGCCACAAATCCCGCGGCCGCGGGGATCGGCAGGCCGACGAAATACTTGCGATCGGGCCGTCCTGGGTTCTTCGGAATCGGGTTCGTGGTCACGTTGAACCGCGCCAGCCGGGATGCCCCGCAGAGCATGAACAGAAACGAGACGAAATAGCCGATCTGGAGCAGGTGCTCGCGGAAAAACGGGTTGCCGCTCGCGTCCACGAACTGTACGCCCCACGCGAAGGCGAGCACGGCCGGCGCGAGGCCGAAGGTGATCGCATCCGCGAGCGAATCCATCTCGCGCCCGAAATCGCTGACGGTGTTCGTCATGCGCGCAACGCGCCCGTCAATGCCGTCGGTGACCACCGCGACTCCGATCATGATCGCCGCCTGCTCGAATTCCGGGCACGGACCCGCTCCGCGTTCGGACAGGTTCACCACGCCCGCGTACGATTTCAGAATTGCCGTGTAGCCGAGAAACATGTTTACCGCAGTAAAAAAGGTCGGCAGTGCGTACGCCGCGCGCGGCTGGCGCTTGCCGGGAACGGCCTTCAGGTTCGCGGGCAGATTCAGGCGGGGGATCATTCGTTCTGCGGATGGTCGCGGCGGCGCGCAATAACCGACGAGGCTGCCAGAACCCGGTCGCGCGGCCGCACTGTGATTTCCCACTCCGGGCCGAACAGCACGTCCATGCGGGAACCGAATTTCATGAGGCCGATGCGCTCGCCGCGCCGCACCTCGTCGCCCACCCGCTTCCAGAACACGATTCGGCGTGCGATCAGGCCCGCGATCTGCTTGAAGATAATGCGCGTGCCGTCGCCTTCCACGGTCACAGAGTTCTGTTCGTTCGCTGCGGAGGCGACTTCCTTCGAGGCGACGAGGAACCGCCCCCGCCGGTAAGTCACGTCCGTGATGCGGCCCTCGATCGGCGTCCGATTCACGTGCACATCGAAGATATTGAGGAAGATGCTGACCCGGGTCGATTCCGGGGTTTCCTCGACTACCGCCATGACTTTCCCGTCCGCAGGCGATACAGCGACGCGGCCTGACGGGACTTCACGCTCGGGATCGCGGAAAAACCAAAGGCAGAAAACGCCGAAAACAAAGAACGGAACACCGGCGAGAGCGTGAGTGAGCCAGGCGATTACGAGACCGGCGGCGAAAGCACCGAGCGCGTAAAAGATGCCGTCACGCACCATCCTGCTGTCATTGTCGCAAACCGCCGGCGTGCAAGCCTGTGGAAATGCTGGCCGGGTGCAGTATTGATGCGGCCTAAAAGGCTGCCGCGCCCGCCTCGGCAACCGCCTGGTCCTGCTTCCCCATGCCACCGCTGACGCCGATTCCGCCGACCACTTCGTTTCCGCGCTTCAGCGGCACGCCTCCGGCGAAGATCATCACGCGGCCGTCATTGGAGGCATGAATGCCGAAAAATTGATCGCCGGACTGGCTCAGCTCGGCCAGGTCTTTGGTGGAGATATCAAACGCCCGGGCCGTCCAGGCCTTCTTGATGGAAATATCGATGCTGCCGATCCACGCACGGTCCATGCGGACATGTGCGACCAGGTTTCCTCCGTCATCGACGACTGCGATGTTCATCGGCTGGCCGATTTCCTCCGCCTTGCGTTCGGCAGCCGCAATAACTCTCTTTGCGTCGGCAAGAGTCATGATCATAACCCCGTTTCAGTAGCTGTATAGATAAGCCGCGATATCTGTCGCGTCCTGACTTGTTACACCCAGGTTGGGCATTGCTGTTCTTTCGCTGATCGCCTGCGGGTTGCGAATCCAGCGCACAATGTTGTCCGGCGTGTTCGGCAACATTCCCGCGATATACATCCTGGAGCTCATGTTCGTGAGCGGCGGGCCCACAAGCCCATGGGCATAGCGCAGTTTCGCAATCGTGTGGCAGGATCCGCAGCCATAGCGCAAGATAGCCGCGGCACCACGCTGCGGATCGCCGCCGATCTTCCACAATTCACCAGGCCACGATTTCATGCCCGGATCCTTGCCCTGGTCCTGCGGGTAGAAGGCCTTGAAAGACGGCCCGATCAGCACATCTCTGTCGGGTCCGGTGTGGTAGGCTCGCCAGCGAAGCTTGCCGGTCGCGGCATCGACTCCGGCGAGCCACCCGCGAACTCCAAACTCGCCGCCGCTGACGCCCACCAGTACGACACCCTTGACCACGATCGGCGCCATCGTGATCGACTCGCCAGCGTTTATGTCGCCGAGTTTGGTCTTCCAGACCTCCTTTCCGGTGTTGGCATCCACGCAAACCGTCTGCGCATCGAGCGTGTTGTAGTAGATCCTGCCGTTGTACCAGGCAGCGCCGCGATTCACAACGTCACAACAGGCGACGCCCTGAGCCGCAGCCGCCGGTTGCGGCGAGTACGACCATTTGAGCGGAGCGCCCGGCTTCGTCAGGTCGAGCGCGTACAAGATATCGGCCAGGGCGTGACGATGTACATCGTGTTGTTCTCGACCAGCGGAGCAGCTTCGTGGCCGCGCGTCAGACCGGTCGAGAATGTCCAGGCGAGCTTCAGATTCCTGACGTTGCCGGCGTTTATCTCGGAAAGCGTGCTGTAGCGCGTGCTCGCGTAGTTCTTGGCAGCCATGATCCACTGCCCGTCGTCAGCCTGGTTC